>JAISYN010000111.1 GCA_031269915.1 Synergistaceae bacterium | reverse complement strand
TGAGATCATGCCCTCGGATATCTCCTCGACCTGTTTATTTAAAACGTGTACGGCGGGTTCCGCCACGACTATGTAATAGCCGATCACCATTCCCAGAGGCACGAGAGCCCATTTATATTCGCTCGCGGCGATTTGGGAGCCCAGGAGATGCCCCACCGGAATGAATCCCACGTTGACGCCCGTGAGGAACAGCACCAGACCGGTCACGGTATAGACCAGGCCTACGCATATCGTCATCATCTGTTTTTTGGAAAAATACCTGAATATTATCTGGAAGAGCAGGAAAAATACGCACACCGGGACGAGGGCGACCGCGACCTCCTCCATGTATTGCGGCAGGCGGAGCATATACCGCTGAACCACGTCCTTCGTCGTCATCACGTCGGGCAGTTCGAACGGGCTGTAGGCGGCGTCGGACGGATTGTAGCCTATGCCCAGCAGCAGCACCGCCAGTATCGGCCCGATGCTGCATATCGCGACGAGGCCGAAGCTGTCCTCCTGCGAGTCCCGGCCGCCGCGCGCCGCCGAAAGGCCTATGCCGAGCGCCATTATGAAAGGCACCGTTATCGGTCCCGTCGTGACTCCGCCAGAGTCGAACGCCACCGAGATGAAATCCCGCGGCGCGTATGCTGATACCGAAAACATCGCCAGGCAGGAAATAATCAGAAGGTATTTGAGGCTCACCTTGAACAGTATGCGCAGCATGGCGACGACGAGAAAAATCCCCACTCCCACCGACACCGTTCCTATGAGTATATCGTCCGGGATGGCCGTCACCTGATCCGCCAGCACCTGAAGGTCGGGTTCCGCCGCCGTCACGATGAAACCTATCAAAAAGCTGACGATCACCACGAACCACAGCCTGTTCGTTTTCACGAACTGAGCGCCGACCGCTTCTCCCAGCGGTATCATGGCTGTATCTGCCCCGAGTGAGAAAAATCCCATTCCTAATATCAAAAGCGCCGATCCCGCCAGAAACATCGCCGTGGCGCCCAGGGGAATGGGAAACGCGTAACTCAGGGCGAAAACTATAACGCTTATGGGCATCACGGAGGACAGAGCTTCGAGAGTCTTTTCCTTGAGTTTTTTGTTCATCCTGGCACCTCATTCTCACGCGGGGTTCGCAACTTCACGGCTTACATTTCGAAGCATAACACAATTTTATTTGCCGCGCCATTCGGAGCGGCGTATAATTTGAGATAAGTAAGTATTGTGGATTTTTTGTTGTATGCGTTGCGGAGCGCTGCCATGTATTTTAATTTGAAGGAGAGGCCGCTATGGATAACGGATCTGTAATTTTCGCCTTTGGGCTGACGCTGTTCGCGGGACTTTCCACCGGGATAGGTTCGCTGCTTGCCTTTTTCGCCAAACGTACGAACACTCATTTATTGTGTGTCAGCATGGGTTTTTCCGCAGGCGTCATGATTTATGTGTCTTTTGTGGAGATATTTGACGCGGCGAAAATCACTCTCGTCGGGCTGTACGGAGCGAAACTGGGAACCGCGGCGACCGTGGCCGCGTTTTTCGCGGGCATGGCTGTGATCGCCGTTATCGACAAGCTCGTTCCCGAGTCTGACAATCCACACGAGGCGCACTCCGTGGAGGAGATGTCTCTCGATCCGCGGGAGCACGCCGAAAAGCACAACGATATGGCGTCGCTTCACCGCGCTGGCATATTCACCGCCATTGCCATAGCCATCCACAATTTCCCCGAGGGGCTTGTCACTTTCACATCCGCCCTCATCGATCCGAATCTTGGCATCGCCATATCCGCGGCCGTGGCAATCCATAATATACCCGAGGGCATCGCCGTCTCAGTGCCGCTGTTTTATGCCACCGGCAACCGCAAGAAAGCGTTCGTATATTCTTTTTTGTCGGGACTGTCCGAACCGCTGGGCGCGCTCGTCGGTTACGCGCTCCTGTCGCCCTTTTTGTCGGAAGGAGTTCTCGGATTCTTGTTCGCGGGAGTCGCCGGGATAATGGTGTTCATTTCATTCGACGAACTGCTTCCCGCCGCCGAGGAATACGGGGAACACCACCTGAGCGTCTATGGAATGGTGGGTGGCATGGTGGTGATGGCGGCGTCGCTGCTGCTTTTCATAGACTGATGAATGACCACCTGTTTGAACGGTATGTCTATGCCGAATTTGTCGAACTTTTCCTTTATGATTATCCTCATCGCGCGCTCGACCGCCCACTGTTCGCCCGGCATCGTCTTTACGGTGACGCGCATGAGCACGTCGTTCTCCCGGAACGCCAAAATGCCCAGGACTTTCGCTTCCTCCACTATGACGCCCGGCATCGCCGCCGCGGTTTCACAGGCGCATTCATCGAGGATCTCCATCACTTTCCTCACGTCGGACCTGTATGACACGCCGACTTCCACCAGGGCGAGAGCAAAGTCCTTCGTGCTGTTCGCTATCTCGGATATGTTTCCGTTGGGAATAATGAAAAGCCTTCCGTCCGAGGCGCGCAGGCGGGTCGCCCTCATGGTGAAGTGTTCGACGGTCCCGGAAAAATCTCCTATCGTCACCCAGTCGCCGATGTTGAACTGGTCCTCTATTATTATGAAAAGACCGTTGATAAAATCCCGCAATATGTTTTGCGCGGCGAGAGATAAACCGAGCCCGACGACTCCGATGCCGGCGAGCAGCGGTTTGGGGTCGATGTTGAAATGATCCAGCATTATGAAGGCGAAGTAAATGCCCAGGAGGGCCCTTCCCGCTTGCAACAGCAGGCCTTTGAAGGTTTTTACCCGTGAGTAGCGTGAGAACAGCCGTTCTATGAACGAGCTTTTTTCGTACAGTTTCCTGATGCTGCAGTCGAGCGCTATCCATATCGCGACAGTGAGTATAGGTCCGGTCAGTATCCTCCACAGTCTGTCGCCGTGCATGTTTATGAGGGGTTTTGAGTCGATGCTGAAATGATCCAGCAGAATGAGTATGAAATATATACCCAGGATCAGCCTCAGCGCGGCAAGTATGGCGCTTTTGATGCTTTTTGCCCGCGCGTGGCCGGAAAAAATCTTATCGACGATCGATAACTTTCCATACAGTTTTTTCAAAGCGTAATCGAGAGCGAACCATATAAGCGCCGTCAGCGCCGGCCCGGTCATAAAACGCCAGAATTGTGATCCGTCCAGGTTGAAATATCTTTCCATCATCCGCTCCTAACGCCTTTCTATCACACTTATTTCGATGTCCGGCAGCATTTGCTCCAGAACGTCGCGCACAGTTCTTTCCTGATTTTCGGAGAACAGCGCCTTCCATCCCATGCTGCCCGCCTCGAAGAAAACCATCATCCTGCCGGCCCGGAACGCCAGCGATACGCTCTGGACGCCGTTCCACGGCAACACCCGACGGACGGTTCTTCCCCATCCCCGCATTTCCCGTACCACGCCTATATCGGACAGATACAGTCTCCGGCTTATTCCGGAGCCATACAGGCATATAAAGCACAGGAAAGCATCGAACAAAAACCACCCCTTCACTCCCGTCAGCCCGAAAGAGACGAAAGCCCTGTAGCCAAGCGCCAATCCGAAGACAATACCCGCAGCCGTCATCCACTTTGGCATTGGCTTGCTGGAGAGCGAATCGGCCAGCACTTTCGGAGGCGCGTATCTTTTATCCAATTGCCGTTCCCACCTTGCCGTTCAGCAGAAAGTCTTCGACTTCGGCCGCGCGTGGCATGGAGTTGGCGGCTCCGTAGCGCGAGGCGACTATGGAAGCGCAGGCGTTGGCCCATACCAGCGTGTTTTTGAGGAAGGCCGGCGTCATTTCAAATAGACCGGAACGCCCCAGCGGGGCCAGTTTCGACATGACCCCGGCGATAAAGGAGTCGCCGCAGCCAGACGTCTCCGCCACTTCGACCGGCCGGCAGGGCACGCTTATTGTATCTCCTCTCCAGTACGCGCGCGCGCCTTTGGCTCCTTCCGTCACTATCACCAGGCCGGCGGGATTGCAATCCATCCGCGCGAGCCCCTCGTCTATCAACTTGGTTCCGGTGAGCCAGTACAGATCATCATCGCTGAGTTTTAAAATGTCAACCAGCGGGGCCAGATATTTGACGCGCTTTTTGAAAATCGGCCTGTCGGCGACGTAAAGAGGCCGCACATTCGGATCAAGCATCGTCATTACGCCGCTTGATCGCATTTTTTCGAACACGAGCATGTACGTTTCACCCGCCGGGTTGTCGGCAAGAGAGAGTGAGCCGAAAGTATAGGCCGACGCGTCTCGCGGCGAGATGGGAGGCAGTTCGTCGACGGCAAGAGATATGTCAGCCGAATTGTCCCTGTAGAATCGGTACTCGGGTTTCCCCAAGACGTCCACAGCCGCCATCGCCAGAGTCGTGTTGTGCCCCGCGCCGTTCACGACATAGGACATGTCCACGCCTTCGGATATCAGGAAGTTTCGCAGAGCGGTCCCGAATTCGTCGTCGCCTATCTTTACCAGGAAAGAGACGTCTATGCCCAGACGGGAGAGTCCTATCGCTATATTGAAAGGGCTGCCGCCGGGTTTTTTTACGAATTCAGCCGCGCCCGCGAGTCCCGTTCCCCTGGATGTCGCGATGAAATCGTAAAGTATTTCACCTCCGCAGATGACGCGCTTTTTCATCCCCGATACCTCCCTGCCGTTCGCTCACGCGAAATCGGCGAGTTTTGGAAATAACTCTTTGTTGCGCTCGTAGAGTTCTTTGTATATCTTGAAAAGTTCCATATAGACGGCGTGCGCCTCCATATCGGGGATTTCGGTTTCGTCCGAGGCGCGGGTCATCGCTCTGCACGCCGAGGATATATCGGGATAAAATCCGATCCCGGACGCGGCCAGCACAGCGGCGCCCGCGCACGTCTGTTCGCCGGCGGCGGAGCGCGTCACCGGTATTCCGTAAATATCGGCCTGAATCTGACGCCACAGTCTGCTTCGCGCGCCGCCTCCTGACGCTATCACGATTTCAGGGCGCGCTCCGAGTTCACAGGCCAGTTCCATGCCCTCGGCCATCGAAAACACGACGCCCTCCATAACCGCGCGTATCATTTCGTCCGTCCCCGTTCCTCCGGCGAGCCCGAAGAACGCCGCGCGGGCGCGCGCGTCCTGGTGCGGCGTCCTGTCCCCGAAGAGGTACGGCAGGAACACGACTCCCCGGGAGCCGGCGGGGACTCGCGCGGCGCGGTCGTCGAGACGGCCGTATTCCCCCGAAATGTTCGCGTTTTTCCTGAGCCATTCGAGGCAGTATCCGGCGCTCAGGTTTGCCCCCAATATATACCAGAGTCCCGGTACGGCGTGGATAAACGTGTTGGTTCGCAAATGTTTGTCGTAAACGGGAGCGGTTATCGGAGCGAAAATTTGTCCCGCCGTTCCGATGGTGGAAGACAGCGTTCCGAACTCGCAGACTCCGTTTCCAAGCGCGCCGGCAGGTTGGTCGGCCGCCCCCGCGACGACCGGCGTACCGGGCGCGAGCCCCGTCTCCTCGGCGGCCTCCCGGGAGACGGCGCCAACGACGGAACCGGTCGGCACTATCTCGGGGAAAATTTCGCGCGGCAGACCCAGCGCGTCTATGAGCGCATGGTTCCAGCCCCCGTCCCTGACGTCGTACGCGCAAGTTCCGGCCGCGTCGGTGGGTTCCGATACCTTGCGGCCCGTCATGCGGAAACAGATGTAATCTTTGGGCTGCAAGACGGCGGAGACGCGTTCCATCACCGCTCTTTCGCGCTTTTTAAGCCACATGAGCGACGTAAGCATAAACCCCGCGGAAGCCCTGTTGCAGGTCCTGCCCACGCCAACTTCAGATATGGCCCCGTTAATCGCCGCGGCCTCATCTATACCGCGCTGATCAGCCCATATTATCGCCGGCCGCAGAGGTCTGCCGTCGCTCCCGAGAGCCGCGAATCCGTGCATTTGCCCGGAAAAGCTCACCGCCGCGACAGGCGCCCCGCCGCGCGAATTTTTCCGGGCCGAGTCCAGTCCCTCTCGTACCGCGCAAACCGCGGCGTTCCACCACATGTCGGGCGACTGCTCCGCGTATCCGACGACGGGCGAGTCGATGGGATACGCGCGCCGCCCCGAACCGACGACACGTCCCGACGCGTCCATGAAAACGGCCTTGGCGCTCGACGTCCCGATATCTATTCCCAAAAGAAATCCGCCCTCGGACACTGGATACCCCCTCGCTGAAAATCGTCCCCGCAGTTTCGTTTGACGGCGGCGGCGCGCAAACGCCCATATAAAACTACTATCCTTATGTTCGCTTATGTTCGTTAAAATTCGCTGTTACGATTATATTTTATTATCCAATTTGCCGTCAATAATAATATAATAAATGAAATTTACTGATATCTTGGAGTACGTCAAAAGACTATTCGGAAGGAGACCTGCCGCGATGACCAAACCTAAAGACATAGTGATCATCGGCTCGTCCAGCTTAGCGAAAGAAACGGTCTGGATAATCGACACCGTGAACCGGCGCGGGCGGGAATGGAATTTCATCGGTTTCGTGGACGACAAAAAACCTGACGATGCCGCCGTATTGGGCGGAGACGAATGGCTGTTGTCACGAAAAGAAGAGATATACGCCGTATGCGCGATAGGGGACAACGCAACGAGAAAATCCGTCGTCGACAAAATATCGCGAAACCCTTCCGTGAAATTCGCGAATATCATATCGCCGCAAGCGATCATATCGCCCCGGGTACTCATGGGAGCCGGCAATATAATATTCCCGAACAGCCTTGTCACCGTAGATGTGACGATCGGCAGTCATGTGGTGATAAACGGCAACTGCAACGTCTCACACGATTGCGTCATAGGTGATTTCTGCTGCCTTTCACCGGGCGCCACGCTCTGCGGAAACGTGACGCTCGGCGGCGGCGTCTTTATAGGCGCGGGCGCGGTCGTAATTCAGGGGCTGGCCGTCGGAGAAAACGCGCTGATCGGCGCCGGCGCGGTCGTCATAGGCAACGCGGACGCGGAATCCCTATACGTCGGAATTCCGGCCCGGACGGCGGGCCATGCGCGGTGAGCTTGATTCTTTCTCTCCTTGCTGACATAATACCCTTGGACCGCAATCACAAAATCGGAGGCGCATCTAAAAATTGAGCGGCAAAACCAACAAACCTTACAGACCGCAACTCAGCGATATACAGCGGGCGAAGCAACGAATCGGAAACGTCGTGGTCTCCACTCCCCTCGCGAAAAATTTTCCGCTCTGCGAGAGATACGGGGCCGATATATGGCTGAAACGCGAGGATATGCAGCAGGTTCGTTCGTACAAAATCAGGGGCGCGTTCAACAAAATAGCCACCCTTTCGAGCGAAGAACTCAAAAGAGGGGTCGTCTGCGCCAGCGCCGGAAACCACGCGCAGGGAGTGGCGTTCGCGGCGGATAACCTCAAAACGCACGCGGCCATATTCATGCCGAAACCGACGCCTCAGCAGAAGATAAATCAAGTCAGGATGTTCGGCGGCAGGTTCGTCGAGATAATACTGACCGGCGACACTTACGACGACGCGTGCCGGGAGGCGAAGCAGTACTGCGAGTCGCAGGACGCGTGCTTCATTCATCCGTTCGACGACCCTCAGATAATAGAGGGACAGGGAACGCTGGGGCTCGACATTCTCAACGACGCGAAACAGCCCATCGACTATCTGCTGCTTCCCATAGGCGGAGGCGGTCTCGCCGCCGGCGTTTCGAGCGTATTCCACGCGATAAGCCCTGAGACAAGAATAATCGGCGTGGAGGCGGCGGGGGCGCCGTGTATGCGGAGGTCGTTCGAGGCGGGGCACAGGATCACGCTCGACGAGATAGATACCTTCGCCGACGGCATAGCTGTCCGCACCCCCGGCGAGATAACTTTTGACATCTGCCGCGAGCGGCTCGACCGCATACTCGTCGTGCCGGAGGGCAAGATATGCACCACCATACTGGAGCTGTACAACGAGAGCGCCATAGTCGTCGAGCCGGCAGGGGCCGCGTCGGTCACGGCGCTGTCGGATATGGGGGACGAGATAAAGGGCAAAACCGTCGTCTGCGTCGTCTCCGGCAGCAACAACGACATCACGCGCATGGAGGAGATAAAAGAGCGCTCGATGCTGTACGAGGGCATAAAGCACTATTTCATAGTCCGCTTCCCCCAGAGGGCCGGAGCGCTTCGCGAATTCCTCGAAAAAGTGCTGGGGCCGGACGACGACATAACTCTCTTTCAATACGCCAAGAAAAACGCCCGCGAGAAAGGCCCCGCCGTCGTCGGCATAGAAGTGCGATCTCCGGACGACTTCGCGCCCTTGCTGCACAGAATGGACGAGCAGCGCATAATCTACGAATATCTCAACGACAAGCCGGACCTGCTGAGGCTGATATGAAAACCGGCGCTGCGCGCGCGACGGACGGCGTCATCTATCCTTATGGGCATCAGAGCATAAACCGCGACGATATAGCCTCGGTGGAAGAAGTCCTGAAAAGCGGCTGGCTCACAATGGGACCCGCCGTCGAGATATTCGAGCGCGCCGTCGCGGATTACACCGGCGCGGCTCACGCCGTGTCGTTCTCCAGCGGCACCGCCGCCCTGCACGCGGCCATGCACGCGGCGGGGGTATCTCCCGGGGATGCGGTCCTGGCGCCGCCGATCACGTTCGCCGCGACCGGCAACTCCGCCATATACTGCGGAGGGCGCCCGATATTCGCGGATATATCGCCCGGCACGCTCTGCATGTGCCCCGAATCGACGGCAAAAAAACTGGCGGAAACGGAATATCCCGTCCGCGTTATCGTGCCCGTGAGTTTCGCCGGATATCCGGCCGCCATGGAACCGTTCCGGCGTCTCGCGGACAAATACGGCGCCGCGCTTATAGAGGACGCGGCCCATGCGCTGGGCGCGTCGAGAGGCGCTTGCCGCGTCGGGACGGAAGCCGATCTGACCGTTTTCAGTTTCCATCCGGTCAAGCACATCACCACGGCCGAGGGCGGCATGGTCGTGACCGGTTCGGCCGAATACGCGGAAAAACTGCGCCGTTTCCGCTCTCACGGTATAGTGAAGTCCCCCGTGGAAGGGAGCGGGGAGTATGACGGCCCGTGGTATAACGATATGATCGAACTGGGATACAACTATCGGCTGCCCGACATATTATGCGCTTTGGGCACGAGCCAGATGAAGCGCATCGGCGGCTTTCTCGCCCGGCGCAGGGAGATAGCTTCCGCTTACAGAGAACTGTTCGCCGGAGAAAGTAAAATCAAACTGCCTCCCGATCACCCGGGTCACGCGTACCACCTCTTTGTGATACAGGTGAACCGGACGATACGCCGCGTCGTCTTCGAGTCGCTGAGAGCGTCGGGTATAGGCGTTCAGGTACATTATGTTCCGGTGCATCTGCATTCGTTCTACAGAAAGAATTTTGGAACCCGCGAGGGCGATTATCCGATCTCGGAAGCGTATTCGAGCGGCGCGATATCTCTGCCGATATACCCTGATCTGCCCGACGAGGGGATCGAATATGTGGCGGACGAAGTGATAAAGGCCGTCAGAACAGCATCCTGATGATATCCTCCGCGCTCGCCAGAGCGCCGCGCTTGTTGATCAAGCCGCGCAAAACCCCGCTGCGGGGCATAAAGCGCATCGCCTCAGTTATCGACTCGGGCGTGACGGACTGCCAGTCTCCGAGAGAATACGCCGCCCCTATGCCGCTCAATATCTCCCCAAGACCGCGCTGGTTGTCGGCGACCGAGAACACGGCGGTTCTTTTTTCGAGCGCCAGCGCCTCATAAGCCGTAACGCTGGCGCTGCATATCACGAAACGCGCCCCGGCCAAAAGCGACGCGAAATCGCGGGGAGCGGTAAGGATCTCTATATTCTCCTTTCCGCGCGCCGCGCGGAAAGTGTTTTCGGCCCGGTTTTCCGGAACAAGAGGACCGAGGACGATAGACAGATTATCCATATCCCCGCTCCACCATTCCGCTACTTCCCAGGCGCTCCCTGAGACATCCGCCGCGCCGGGGACGAACAGGACATAATTCCCCTCGGCGGGAGCCATATCCCAATATTCCTCACGCAGCAGCGCGTAACCCGGCCCCATCAAATACACGCAGAGGGTGTTATCATACATTTCACGTCTCGCGCCCATGCTGTAATTTATGACGGCATGTGCGAAACGCTCAACTCCCCTGTCATGAAGATCGTCTATGACTATGAGTTTCGCGCGCTCGGAGACGGCTTTATAAAAACCGGCGTCCGCCGAATAACTGTCCACGACGGCAAAATCCGCTCCGCCGCTCCGCGCCGCGCGCGTTTCGGTGAACGGATATTCATGAAACTCAGCGTTTTTTATCCCCAGCGCCGCGGCCTGTGACGCGGCCCCGGTATTCAGTATCCACGAACATTCGCCGCCACGCCTCTCCAACGCCCTCGACAGAGCGAAACAGCGGGACAGATGCCCGCCTCCGATATCACGGGAAGCGTGGGTTATGAAAACCGCTTTCACGGCAAAACTTCGAAACTGGCCGTAATTTCGGGATAGCGTTTTATGAAAAATTCCCTTGTCATGGCGAACGACAACAGCGTCCTGTCTGTATTGGAGGGAGTTCCGTCGTCTATTTTTTCATACCGGAGCAGCCCGTCCCCCTCCGACAGGAACAATCTATGTTCTTTAATCACGCTGAATCCCATTTTCAGAGAATTTTTCACATTCGGGACATTGTCCTTAAAAACTTCCGTAGTGGATAACCGGCCTCCAAGCTGGAAAAAACAGATCGCGGCTCTTTCCACCCCGCATCTGACATAAAGATCCCTGTGCCCGTATTTCAGCCACCGCATTGTGCCATCAAGCGAAAATACGCCGCCGTCAAGCAATGTAAAACCGTCCTGCCCCACTATCGTATGATCTCCCGCTTCGACTAAAAACAACAACCTCCGGTCGTTTTCGAGGATATCGTTTTCGAGCCACTCTCTTTTATTCCGCGGCGTAACGTCGAACTGGGTCAGGAAGCACGTCTTATATCTCGTTCTGGCTTCCGCCATTCTGGCTATCAAGTCGCCGTCGTCCAGTATGGAGGCGTCGATCGCCCTCATGTAACCGACGACTGACATATCGTCGAGGCGAATGGGGAAAACCGCGCCCTTTCCTCCATTCAATCCTTTCATCGCCCTCACCGTTTCTGTCCTCTCATCCGGCCCCATTTCGCTCAATCCAGCATATCCATCGTTATCCATGAATCGGCTGAAATATCGCGCGAAGCCCTCCGCCCGATCACCCAGTCCAGGTGTTTGGGGAGGATCCCGTGGCCGGGACGCTTGCATATCAGCATATCCTCTGAGATTCGAGCGCCTTCGGCTATGTCCTTAACAGCGTGAACGCTGCGGCGAGCCATGCTGTACATCTCCATCTCGGAAGCGTCCGGCCCGCGTTTGAAACCGTCGCCGAGCGCGCTTTCGATCTCCCGTATCTGGCGCGCCATCGCTTTCAGCTCATCCGGCTCTATAGCGAACGGATGATCCGGCCCTTTCATTCTTCTGTCCATCGTAAAATGCTTTTCGATGACGGATGCGCCCAGCGCGACGGCCGCCAGCGAAATATGAATGCCCAGCGTATGATCGGAGAGCCCCACCGCCGTCCCGAACGCTCTTTTTATGGTGTCCATGCTCCGAAGATTCATTATCGAAGCGGAAGCCGGATAACACGACACGCACTGGAGAAATGCTATCTTATCGTTGCCCTGTTCCGCACAGGCGTTGTACGCGTCCTCTATCTCCCCCATATTGGCAAGCCCGGTCGCTATTATCATGGGTTTGCCTCTGGACGCCGCATACCGTATCAGAGGCAGATCGACGATCTCGAACGAGGCTATCTTGAACAGTTCCGAGACAGGATCCAATTCGTCCACGGCGGCCATATCGAAGGGCGTGGCGAAGAAGGCGACCTTCTTCTTTTTGCAGTACTCCGACAATTCTGGCAGCCAGTCGCGCGGGGTTTCCACGCTTTTTATCAGTTCCGACAGGCCGGCTCCGTCGTATTCCAAGGATTTATCGTTTTTCGCTGAATAGAGCGTAGGCGCGCTGTATATCTGAAACTTCGCGGCGTCGGCGCCGGCCTCGGCGGCCGCGTCTATCATCTCTTTGGCAAGTGGCAGAGAGCGGTTGTGATTGGCTCCTATTTCCGCGACGATAAAAGTACGGCTGTTCGACGGCGCGAAAAGTTCTTCGATATTCATGCTGCTGCAACCCCTGTCCCGCGATTGGCGCGCGTTTTCACGAAATTATAGCACGCGCGAACCGAACGCGCAGGGTGAGAACACGGCGCGTTATCCCGAATGTCAAGCTACTTGACAATATATGCGCCATATACCATAGCTGACTTAAGGAATCGCTGAATAAAAGCTCAATTTGACAAATTCAGCTTAAGCAAGTTCATAAGTCCGCACGATGCTGTCTTTTTTCGAATTTTTCGCGTAAAATCTCTCGCGAAGCTCTTT
>JAISYN010000044.1 GCA_031269915.1 Synergistaceae bacterium | reverse complement strand
GGGATGACAAAAATTCAGGCAGCCCGTCCGCGTCCTGCGGGGGAAACGGTACGGTCCTGTCAGCGCTCCTAGCGACCGATGCGAACGGCCAGCGCTCCCGCAGGAACTCCCCGATCGTTTCAGCCAATCCAAGACCCATGCCGGCTATGTCGAGAGACGGATTTCGTCTCCACATATCCGGTGAAAATATTTCATCTTTGACAAGAAAGCCGCCTGCGCCGAGCGAAGCGGCCCGGGCCACCCATGCGTCCAGGCTTGGACGGGGCGATTGCGGCAGAGGGATGAATATCCTATGGGCTCTCCGCAAAAAATCGTTTCCGAATTTCTCGGCGGTCTCCTTATACTCCCATGGAATAAATTCCGACGGGTTTTCAAGGTTTTCCAGGAATTCGCGCATCGACGAAAAAGAACACTCCAGCCATTCGGTCCACCCGGGCTCGATTTTGTCTCTGACGAGCGCGCTTCTCATGCCGGCGCGGCGCGCGCCCATCACGTCGTAGATATAATCCCCGACAAGGAGTGTCTGAGCGGGTGAGACTGACAACAGCCCGCACGTCTCGATCAAGGCGCGCGGGTCCGGTTTCACACAGTCGCCGTCATCGCGCGAACGTACGACTGCCGGCAGTTTCATTCCCAGTACCTCGGCTGCCGCAAGGATGGATTTTTTGCAATTGCGCGAGACGATGGCCCACGGTTTTCGAACCCGGTTCACCCATTCCAGTGTTTCGCGAGCGCATACTATCCATGTCGCTCTTTCAGCTCCGCGAACTTCAATGTCTTCCAATTCCGACATCATGGCTTCTCGAGCGGGGCCGAGAGTATGGGCGTCCTCCAGCAGCATTGCCCGCCTGTGTCCGTAATATTTTTCCCTTATTCCTGAAAAGTCAAGACGGGTATCGGCTATAACGCCATCCCAGTCGAAAAGTATAGCCGACGCCTGCGACGGAGACCAGAAAGGGGTTTTAAAGGTCATAACTGTGTCGTCTCCCGATGTTTTGATAAAAAATATCCCGCAATGCCGTGAACGGACTGTCTTGACCCGCTCCATCAAGGATGGAGAATTCCCGAGCCTTAGCTTGTGCAACGTCCGCCGCATCCGCCGGTCCGGAGCAATTCTCCGCGGGGTTAGAACGTTGGCTCAAGACATTTCCCGTTACACGCACACCGCAGGAAATTTTTTTCGATACGTTATTATAAGGGCACGTTCGTAAAAATTGCAACGATACATTTCAGTTCTTTCAAATTTCAAATAAATATCAGGAACTCGAAAAATGCGTCAATGCCTCTGTTCGACGGGTATTGCGCATTTCAGGCTACGGCGTTATTTTTCATTTCCGCCGTTAAAGCCAGGATTGTTCAGGGGATTCTGTTCGGTTTCCCGCTCCTGGATTGGACCGCGCGTTTTGAATGTTTTCATGATATTGGCGTCTTCTGCGGAGATATATTCCATACGAACCATTTCATCAATTACGAATGCGAAGGCGTCGGACGCTTTCGGAGTCTTTGGGTCGGCGTCAAGGATAGCGAACAGGCTGTTTTTGGTTTCGGTGAGGATTATTTTGTAATGAGGCAGCCCCAGTTTCATTTCATTGCGAATCTGAGCCGGACTGTTTATGTATTCGGACACATCCGCCCTGACCCGCTCTATAAATGCAGGAGTGTCGAATTTCGTGTTCAATATCCGGGTCAGCCTGTCCATTTCCATCAGGCACGCCGATTTGTCCCAATCGTCGTCGTCGCTTGGAGCGTCAAACTCGTCGTCCCTGTCGTCAAATTTCTCATCCTCATCTATCGATTCGGTACAGAGCACGCTTGCCGTGTATATCAGGTAAACGCATTGGGAGGTGAAGCCCGGCAGACTGTCGAAAAAAGGGTATATGAGGTACAGCGGGTGAATCATGAACATGAATATGTCCGGGCCGGGAATCCTGAACATCAGGTAGTGTATTCCGGCGCTCATGGCGGCTACCACTATCATGATCAGGATTGACGTGAAAAAATAACAGAGCAGCGTCATTGCGGGGAGGATTATGGCTCCTCTTACCGGCGCGCCGTAATCGCGCCGCACGACAAACGGCACTATAAAAAGCACCACGGCTGTCACGAGAGGTATCATGATAAATTCAGAGGGCATCGCTCCGCTCTTCGCAATCGCCGTATGCGCCCACCCCTCCAGTTCGCTTATATTTTTCATGACGGCCGAAAAATCGCGGAGTTCGCCGAATTTTTCGACCATCGATATTCCAAGGAATACTTTGAACCTCGTATCCCACCATGCGAGAAATATCAGTCCCCAGTAAATCAGATTGGCTGTCGGCCAGAAGAACGCCCTTCCGATTGAAATTTCTATTCTGTTGAACATTCCTTAAAACGTCACTTCCATTCCGTGGCAAAAAAATCAATGTGCACAGTATTGATACTTGACGACATCGCGGCTGGACGACGCGCCTGTTTTGCGGTAGACCGACTTAGGGCTGGCGAATTTTTCAATATTCCCATTTGAAATCGGGGCCTCCGGCCTCTTTTATTCTCCGTTGGATATCATTCGATATTCTTCTGAGAGCTTCCTTCGTCGTTCCTTCGCAACGCGACACCAGTATCGGCTGTGTGTTCGAGGCGCGGAGCAATCCCCACCCGTCTTCGTAGATTATCCTTACGCCGTCGACGGTGATCGTTTCCATGTTTTTGATCGCGGTTTCCCTCACCCGTTTCACTATGTCGAATTTCAGCTCGTCGTCGCATGCGAAGCGGGTTTCGGCGGTCGATGGGTATGACGGCAGCTCCGCTATCAGATCGGACAGTTTTTTGCCGGAGTTCGATAGTATGCGCAACAGACGTCCCGCCGCGTAAAAAGCGTCGTCGAAGCCGTAATATTCGTCGGCGAAAAACATGTGTCCCGAGACTTCCCCGGCAAAAAGAGCGTTTTCTTCTTTCATTTTGGCCTTGACCAGCGAATGGCCGGATTTCCACCATACGGGCTCGCCGCCCATCCGGCGGATTTCCTCGGGCAGCATCATTGAGCTTTTTATCTCTATTATCGCGACGGTTCCAGGGTGAGCGCGCAATATCTCGCGCCAGTATATCGCCATCAACTGATCGCCGAAAATCATGCGGCCTTTGTCGTCGACCACGCCTATGCGGTCGGAATCTCCGTCGAATCCTATTCCGGCATCCGCCCCGTTTCGAACGACGGCCTCCATCAATGCCGGCAGATATTCGCGTTTTGTCGGATCCGGATGATGATTAGGGAAGCGTCCGTCCGGCTGGCTGAACAGCTCTATCACTTCGGCGCCCAGAGCCCTGATGAATCGCGGCGCGTATATGCCGCCTGTTCCATTGCCGGAATCCACTGCTACTTTCAGTTTTCTCGGGCCTAGCGATATCTTCGATAGGAGCATTTCGGCGTAGAGCGCGTCAATGTCCTCGCTTCTCACGGCGCCGCGCGCCTTCGGTTTTTCAGCGCGCCCTTCCTCGATTATTCTATATATCTTTTGTATCTCGTCTCCCCAAATTGTGGCTTTGCCATAGGCCAGTTTGAGTCCGTTGAACTCCGGCGGATTGTGGCTGCCCGTCACCATGACGCCGCCGTCAAGGCCAAAATGATGAAGACTCCAGTAGAACACGGGCGTCGCGGTCATACCTATATCCGTGACTGATATACCGGCGCTTGTTAACCCTTCTATGATCGCGGATTTTATGCGCGGTGTGGAAAGCCGGGCATCTCCCGCGACGGTTACTGAAAATACGTCCAAATCTGACAGATACGCGCCATAAGCCGCGCCGACGGCAAAGACCGTTTCGTCCGTCAGTTCCTCGTCTGCCAGCCCTCTTATGTCATATTCCCTGAATATGTTCGGCGGAACTTGTGGCATTTGGGCGTCCTCCTCAGCCGTGCTTTGAAAATATCGCGCTATATCTTGTTAATAATAGCATTTTCGTAACTCCGCGGTCAACGAGGCGAAGCGCGAAGGTGTTTTGGAACCCAATAGAAAATTGTAAGCGCGGCAAGCGCTATGAATGTGACGACCGCTAATGCCGTTAATGTTCCGGCCCTGCCGAACGTCGGGGTGAGATAGCCAACGAGCAGCGGAGTGACGGTCCATCCGGCGTCGTACAGGAGAAGAACGCTTGCGGTGGCTTTGGGTCTCATCTCCGGCGGCAGTATATCGCTCGCTGACGCGAGCATCATTGGAAACCCCGCCCCGATTCCTATTCCGAACAGCGCTCCGCAGACGATAAAAGACGTGTTGGACGGTATAATGGCAATCATGAGCAGGGAGATTCCTATCAGCATCCCGCACGGGGCTACGCAAACCAGTCTTGGCAGCGAGTTGATCATTTTGGCCCCTCCGACCCTGACTAGTACCGCGGCGATGGAGGAACTGGCGAGAAAATATGACGTTACGAGGCCGTGTTCCGAGGCGAAAAGCGATATAGACGTGGCAGACGCGTCCACGAGCGCCATCATGACTCCCGTAATGGCCAGCATCACAAACGGCTTGCTCGATATAAGGCCGCGATATGTCCCCCATGTTTTTCCCTTTGGGACGAATGAGGTTTCGTCCACGATGATTTTTTTCCCGAGCAGGAAACAGGCGACGCAAATCAATGGCCCCAGAGCGAGAAATAAATTTGCGTGTCCGTGCAGGAAGAGCCATTCGCCGAGCGGCGTGACGGTAGCGCTGGGAAGGGCTCCTCCGCTGCCTGTGAGCGAGAATAGCGTACCGCGGGTCTTTTCCGCGGCGACGAGCCCCTGATAAGAATAGATTCCAATTGTGAAAATTCCGAATGACGCGCCGGATATTATCCGGCCCGCGAACAGCATTGGAACGCTTCCTGTAAAAAACAGCATGGCGCATCCGACAAAACCGAGGACGCTGCCTGCCGTGAGCGTACGTTTTATGCCGAAGTTTTCTATCATCCATCCGCCTGCTGGGCGTGTAAGCATTATAGCGAAGAAGAAGCTGCCGAGGATATTGCCTATCGTTTGAGGCGACAACCCGTATGACTCCAGCACAGTTCCATATATGAAATATATCTGCTCCATGCAGTGAATCATATAAAGAGGCAGGAAGATCGAGAACATAAACCTCGCGTCGTCTGAAAATTTTATTTTTTTAATCCTCATCGGATATCATCTTCTCCATCCCCCGAATTTTTTTCTCCAGACGAATCCGCCTGCGCTCCATTGCCGTATTCATCGCGGCGTCGTATTTCCCGCGATATAATCGGGCTTTTCTCATGAGTTCGATTGCCGAACGGACATGGCGCAACGCCCGCTCGGGGGACATGAAGCGATGTTCTTCGAGTTTCGCCAGCTCTTCGAGGATTGCTATTCTGCCGTAACACGAATTTTCCCCGCGGGGGGAGGATTCGAACTCGTGCAGCGCGTTCATAAAATAATTTTTCGCGGAAATGTGATCTCTGTTTTTTTTTGCCAGATACGCCAGACGGGTGATGGCCTCAATCCGAGAGGACGGATCGGAACGCGCCCTATTCCAGAGGTATACGGCGCGTTCACGTTGTCCCATGTCGTTACAGATATCGCCGGCTCTGAGATGTTCTCTGCCGTCGCCGGATATTCCGTCAAGAGCGCGCGCTATGTGGCAGTACAGAGACGCCAGCGACGCTATATCGAGCATGTTGTGGTAAAAAACCCCACGCAGCCCGGACGCGTCTCGGGTATAAAGATATTGCCGGTACAGAAAGGGTATCATGGAACCCGGTACGTCCTCGCCGCTTCTTTCCATACCAAGGACGCGCCGTTCCACGTTGCCGAGCGAGCAGGATTCCAGATATCCCCTGTACAGCCTGCGGGATAGATGCAGCAGGTCGATATGGGAAGACGGCTCAATGACGGGCCGCAATCTCGACATTACGTGGCGGGTATGTAGCATAGGCACGTCGAAAGAGCTTCCGTTATAGGTCACTAGCGTCGCGCCCGAGATGCCGGCGTCCACGGTTTCGAGCCATTGCGCCTCGTATGCGGGGCTTCTCAAGAAATATTGCGCCACTTTGAAGGAATCACCGCTTGTGGCGCCCAGTCCGCACAAGAAAGCGTATGTTCCCGTACCCCCGGAGAGCCCGGTCGTTTCGAGGTCCAGGAAAACCACCGCGCCATTTGCCCCGAAGAGGGACATGATTTTCATGCTTTCGGGGTCGCCGAATTCCGAGCGGCCGTATTTGCCGCCTATTTTGTAGAAATTCTCTGTCAGATATACCCCCTTTGATATCCATTTCCCATCAGGGAGCCCCCGGATGTCGTCGCTGCCGTTGCGCTCCCCGTTTTTTCTGGCCGATACAGCCGGGGTGTTTTCGAAAAATCTGTCGAACTTCATGGGGTATCATTTTACCATCATTAATTTGTTTATTGAGCTTTCTGAAGAATTTCACTGAGGGTAAAAATGTAGTATAGTAGTAACATAAACGATCAGATTACGAGGGGGACGCGATGGATACAGAATTCGGAGCGAGAACGTACATAATCGTCAAGGGATATATCGACGCTAAGAACGAGCGTGGAACCCCTACCTTCGGGACGATATTGGCCGTAGTCTCCAGACGGGAACTGAAGCATCTCAGCGTAATGTTTTCTCATGACGAATCGTATAAATCCATGGAGTGGGGCGACCTCTTGCTAATCCACAAAAACAGGGAAAATGAATCCGCCCGGGACTCCGCGCTCTCGCGTGACGAAGGCGAACTGTTCAAATACCTTGCCCATAGCTCCGTATTGAGCAATATCGCGAAAAACTACAATACCAAGCAGTCGGAACAGGCGATAAGCAGGTTTTGCATGGATAAACTGCAACTGAAGGCCGTATCCCTGATAGAGTTTTTCGACGCTTCGAACGATGCCATATCGCTTTTCGAGCGAGGCGGGGGATCGACTGCGCGCGTCTCCGCCGGCGACGTGCTGACGACAGAGGGAAAAGCGCCGGAAACAGCGGAATCGGACGATCACGAGGTTTCTTCGGACGACGCGGGCGAGCCCAAGGGCAAGGAAGAGCTGATAATAAGATGTGAGCCTATACTCGATCCGGTTGGCGGAATCGCGACGAATGAAATAAATTTGGGCGAGGTTGTCATGGCGAAATTGCCGGCTGATTCGGTTTTTTTCAAACTTCTCTCGAAAAATATCCCCGGTTTCGACGGCGTGGTGTCGGCTTCCGTAACGGGCGTCCTCATTAACGAGCTGGGAACGGCGACGATAAGCCTTGCTCTGTCGGACGGAATAACGGGGGTGATGAAACTATCCGGGAAAGTTAAAATAAAGGCTGTCGTCGGCGCACGCGAACAGCAGGACGCGGATCGCGGCGGACCGATAGATATACCCGTCGAATTTGTCTTTGTCCTTGCGGGGACGATACTGTTTTTTTGCGGTATAGCGGTGGTGTACTATATTTTGCAATAAAATCGCTGATACCGTATCTTCCCCGGAAAACTCTCCGATATATCCGAAGGCCGGAAAAAACAGCGGCGGCAAGTCGTCGAAATGTGCTATGATAATAACGTTCAAGGTAAATCAAAAAACAGTTTGGAGGTTTTGTCATGGCTTATGATGTGCTGTATCTCTCGCAGGAAGATGTGAAATCGCTGGATGTCAGTATGAAAGAGGTCATCGCGGCGGTGGAAAAGGGTCTTGTGCTCAAAGGAGAGGGGAAAGTAGAGCTTCCTCCCAAGCCGGGCGTTCATCCTAGGAAGGACTGTTATATCCACGCGATGCCGTGCTGGGTCGGCGGTGAAGTCGACATGGCGGGAGTGAAATGGGTTGCGGGATTTCCCGGCAACCTCGACAAAAATCTTCCGTACAACAACGGCGTGTTCTGTCTGAACGATACCGACACCGGAGTTATAAAAGCGATCATGGACGCGAACTGGATGACGACATGGAGAACCGGAGCCGCGGCCGCGCTCGGCGCGAAATATTTTTCGGCGGAAGCCCCGAAGGTCGTATCGGTGATAGGATTGGGAACAATCGGCAGGATAGTATTGCGCGGCGTAAAGACGCTCTTCCCCGGACTGTCGTCCGTCAAATTATACGATCCTCTGCATACGCAGTATGAAAAATACGCGGCTGAACTGGGCGGCGTTTTCCCGGACCTGCGGTTCGAACGCTCGAAAACCATGGAAGAAGCGTGCGCCGACTCCGACATTGTGGCGACCAACGCGCCGATACTGGAAAAACCGGAGCGCCCCCTGATAAAATCCTGGCTGAAGCCCGACTGTTTGTGCATAGCTTCAGACTATGACGCTACCCTGCATGAGGACATAGCGGGGGGCGGAAAGATTTTCTGCTGCGACGACAGAGGACAGTATCTGTGGACCCAGGGACACGGCGTCTACTTCCAGAACGGCTATCCGTCCGAAGACGGCATATACGCGGATTTGGGCGATATCGCGGCCTCGAAGAAGCCTCCTGTCACCGACGGGCTGAGAGTCTGCGTGTTCATGGGCGTGGCGAGCCACGACGTAATGACCGCCGGCTTGCTCTATAAAAAAGCGATTGAGGCCAAAGTTGGGCAATGGCTGAAATTATAGCCTGAGACACCTGTTTTTTTGAGACCGCCCCGCGGCTGAAACCGCAGGGCGGTCTGTGCTCGCCGGGCATGAACGCGAGCCTGGATGCCGCAAAGGTTTAAATCTTTATCATTCAGGCCTCTAACTATAAAGCAGCTTTTCCTTAAATGCCGCTTCGGTCATTTAATCAATCCTGCCTTAATTTGAAGGAGAGATTTGCGTCGATATGATCGCGCAAAAAATCAATACGCAGCCTGCCAGTTCGCCGGTGGAAAGTTTTTCGGATAGGAAGAAGTATCCCGCCAGCGCGGCAAACACGGACTCCATTCCAAGGATCAGCGCTGCCACGGTAGGCGCCGTATAACGTTGCGCGATGATTTGCAAGGTAAATCCGATCCCGCTCGCGACCAAGCCGGCAAAAAAAGCAAACGGGAATGCTTGCCGCAAGAGGTTATAAGCGGGGGGATCCTCCAGCAGGAGCGTAGCTATGATAAAAAATAACGACGCAAATCCGAATTGCGCCGCGGATATTTTCAGTGGGTCGCCTTCCGCCACGAAATAATCGCAGGACATAATATGCCCTGCCCAAAAAAAAGAACCAATTAGCACAAGCGTATCCGGGAACGATATCTCAAATTTTTCTGTGACGCAAAGCAGATAAAGCCCTGTTATCCCCAAGAATACCGCAATCCATGCGGACCAATGTATTTTTTTACCCTGAAAAATACAAAAGACGGGGACTATCACAATGTAGAGCGTCGTGATGAATGCCGCCTTCCCTGCCTGCGTATTTTGTAAGCCGACCTGTTGAAACGCGGAAGCCGCAAATAAAAAAAATCCGCATACGGCGCCCGCTTTTAAAATTTTTTTCCAAGCTGTCGCATCATCGCAAGGTTTTTTTATTAAGAGCGTATAGAAAAAGGCAATCAAAAAGATGAACAAAAAAGAAAGCAAAAACCGGTATGCGCTGAACGCATACGGAGACATGATTCGCAAGCCTTCAACGTTCGCGACATAACTTGTGCCCCATATGAAAGACGTTACTAATAAGAGAAAATTTCCAAACAGTCTTTTCCTATTCATCGGCAAACGTGGCCGGTTCAATACGGGATGAAGGTTTTCCCTCGTCTTTAGCCGCGCTGTAAAATAAGTCATCCATGACGAGAAATGTCCAGGTCCTTCCGACCTTGTAATACAAATAATCGAACAGGTCTCTGAGTTTATTGCTGTTTGCCACGTATATCTCAAGCATATAGTCATACTCGCCGGAAACCATCCAGCAGTTGAATATCTCGTCCCTTTTCATCAGGAAATCCGGCAATTGGTCCAACATTTTATCTTCTTTTAAAAGTATAAACGCGTGAATGGCATAACCAAATTTATCCCAGTTGATATCTGTTCCATAATTTTTTATGACTTCTTTCTCTTCCATCTTTTTGATTCTCTCATAGACAGAAGAAGCCGAAAGGCATACTTTTTCGCCGATTGCTTTATAGGAAAGCCTTGCGTTTTTCTTCAACATGCAAGCGATTTTAAAATCTATCTCGTCTGTTTCGAGCTTAACCATTTTTATCATCTTATCGCCCTTTCTGCGCGAATAGTACCCCGTTCACGCCGCTAGCCCCGCTGCCCCAGACCACTGCGCGGCAGAATGAAGTTACCTACGGGCGTTCGTTGCCATCCCAATCCTCAAGTTTCATAGTATATACTATTCCACGTTTTTTAAGTTCGTCCATAAACCTGTCAAAAGGTACGTCTGAAGGACTTATGATCCCCTTCTTAGCGCTCAATGTTCCATCAAGGATCAATTGAGCCCCTATGGATGCGGTGAATCCTACTGTGCGCTGCATGGCGGTAAAACCAGTGTTAATATCCCTGTAGTCGAGAATCTGGATGACTACCTTTTGCGGTTTTCCATTTTTATATCCCCGGACATCTACTCTGAGAAGCGCGACGTCCCTCTCGTCTTTTTTATAATAAAACTGTTCTTGTTGCGACAAAAGTTCGATACAGAATATATCAGGACTGATTTCTATGTTGCCTATTTTAATTGGTTGTGTGGAAAGGAAACCCGTTTTTGCCATAACGTTCCAGAAAGCGTTGTGCCCTGGCCATCTCGTTATATAGCGTCCCATTGTATTGACTTTTTCCAAACCGAAGAGCTTGGCTATCGTATCGCTTTCACCGCACGGAGAACACTCCAAAGGTTCTTCAAATTCCGGTAGTTTTAACAGATGAGTATTTGAAGGAATAAATAGTGAATCGGCAGGGATAGTAACCGGACGGCCATTTTCAATAATTACGCAAGGAGCATAACATGAATGTATCAAACCAATAATCGACCATGTAAATTTGTAACGGAGCGCGTTGTCAGCCGCTTGCGGTTCTGGGAATCCGGCGCCATAAGAATGAAAAGCCCTGACTTCGTTCAGCTCGTTCACAGCTTTATAAGCCAAAATAAAATCTAAACCAGGTTCCATACCCATCTCTTTAATGACTGTAATTCCTTTGGCGCGCGCTTGAGCATCTAAAGAAGTAATTTCTTCTTTCTCAGCCAAACGCTTTTTCTCGTCCTGTTCCCCGCCATTGTAAAAATACATTGTCGAGACAAGATTCGTTTCGTTTTCGACCGCCATCCGAAGTAAATACTTTGTCAAATTTTCCGGCATTAATTCGATGACGACGTCTGAACGCCGCATCAACTCGGAGAGGCTCGCCTTATCCGCGACAATATCCATCTGTATTGGCGTAATTCGTGGATCCGCTAAACTATTTTTTTTGAGGTCTTTTATGGAATCCGCTGCATCCACTACGATTATCTCAGAAATTGACATGTTTTTTCTCAAGTCCGCCAGAACAGATTTGCCCTGCATTCCATAGCCTATCTGCAAAACTGTCTTCATTACTTATCTCCTCCCATCATATTACGCCCGAACGGGCAGGAGTCTTACGTTCATAGACTCCTGCCCGCTAACGCGCTCTTTTCGTTTATGCCGCTAATCCATTTTCACTTTATCGTATTCCGCCAATCCGTACAATTTTTTAGGCCCCTCGTAGTCCTTCAGAATCCTTAGGAATACCTTCGTCAGGCAGATCAATACAATCAAATTGACGTAGGTCGGAATTGCCGAGGATATATCGACTATCAGCCACGCATATGCCGTATCGACATTAAAAACATCGATCAGGAACGTCATGAGCAATCCAAAACCAGGGGCTGAGAACTTTAAAAAAACGATCGACGCTTTTTTCAGGCGCGGATTGTCTGCGAACGCGAATTCAAAGACAGAGTGGAAATAACTGAACCATCCGGTTACCGTAGTCCAGCAGAAAAGGAACACGCTGACCGCGACAAAGATGGCCGCGAACTTCCCCAAACCGCGTGAAAACGCCCTCATTGTCAGCGTTACGCCAGCCGCGCCCGACGACCATTCGCCCGTCACTATAATGACAAGCCCAGTTATCGAGCAGACGACTATCGTATCGATGAATACTTCCATTATGCCCCACATGCCTTGTTCGATCGGGTGCTTGTTATCGGCGGTGGCGTGTACCATCGGGCTCGTGCCCCATCCGGCCTCGTTGCTGAAGAGCCCCCTGGATATGCCGCTTCGGGCCGCTAGCATGAACGAAGCGCCCGCAAATCCCCCTACCGCGGCGGTAGGCTGAAAAGCTGACTTGACGATTAGAGCGAATGCCGCTGGCAGTTCGCTGACGTTGAGAAGGATCACATAAGCTCCGAAAATGATGTACAGGAGCGACATGATCGGCATCATTAACGTCGCGAAGTTAATCACGCGCTTGAGTCCTCCGCAAACGACAATGAAACACAATATCCCAAAAACGATCGAGGCATAGAGCGCGCGAACCCCTGTAAGCTCCTGGAGCGATTCGCCGACGGAAAAATTCTCCGGCGACAGGACTAATTGCATGCACAGTCCAAGGCCAAACAGAACCGCTATGGGCTTCCAGTATTTGAATTTTTTCCCAATGCCTTTTTCAATATAAAAAAGAGGCCCGCCTGTGTTTTTCCCGTCCGGTTCCTTTTTTCTGTAATAGACGGCAAGCGTTACTTCCACCATTTTTGTCATCATACCGACTAGCGCGGTGATCCACATCCAAAACAAAGCGCCGGGACCGCCTAAGGCGATTGCGCCGGCAACGCCCCCGATATTGCCTGAGCCGATAGAACTGCCGATTGCGACGGCCGCGGCCTGATAAGGAGATACGGTGGTCTCCGATTGTTTCCCGTCGCTCTTTTTTTTCGGGGACAAGCAAAAAAGGAAGGCGCGTTTCAAATTCCTTAATTGCCAAAAGCCAGTGATTATGGTGAAATAAAGTCCTGTCCCAACTAGGCCTATCAGGAGAGTAGGCCCCCATAAAATGCCAACGATGTAATCCAATATCTCAGCAATCATAAACCGCACCTCCACATTTTTAAGTTAGTAAAAATAAGCAGGGTCTGCGCGCTAAAACATGTTTTAATCACCGATATCTATATTCCTTGCTCATTTCCGCATATGTTTCGATATGTGTTACGATTGTTGCTTTTTTGTGGGTTAACTCCAAAATCTGAAAGAAAAAAGCTCCTGAGATTTTCTCAGATTCGCGCTCAGGAGCTTTCGAAATTTATCCTTCACGTAAAACTTGTTTTTCCACAGCTCCTGTTATTTTTCCTGTATGAGCTGGCTTGTCTTGAAAACGACGTTGCGTTTTGCCAATTCGGACATGAGGTATTCATGGAATTTATCATTGCGAACCAGCGCTTCGGGCGCAAGGAACCCCTTTTCCGTAATAATGCCTTTCGCGATGGCCTTGGCGGTCGCGGAGCAAGGATATCCCGTTGTCCTGGCCATTGAGTGCAGCATCTGCTTTTCGTCGAATTTATCTACCAAATCCCACATGTACGTGACATACTTATCCCCCTTCGGCCCCTTTGCAATGACCCGCATGACCGTAAGGTCCCTGTCTCCTTTTTCAGGGCGCAGTTTCCACAGAGGGCGCAGCACTTCTGTCGTGACGTCGATTGGGACAACTTCTTTGCCATTTACAGTGACTGGCGTTTTGCCAAAACACCCCGCGGCTTTCAGCGTGTTGATCTTATCGACGTAGCCAGGCCAGCGCATCGTCTTTTCGGCTACGAACTTGCCTTTAACGTTGTCCGCCGCAGAACGGAGCCCGTCCGTGAAAAACGCTTCCAGCTTTCCAAGGCCCGGAATGTCAACTTCCTCAAGCCCGCTCAGCGCCGGCACTTCTTTTACTTTATTGCCTTCAACATACCTGGCGGGGAATACATATTCGTTCATAGTGTCTTCCAGACAGAATACCGTCCTGTAATTGAAGGGAGGATCGAGTTTGTCCGGGATACCGCCGACGTAAATGCAGCCGAAATCCAGTTCATCGAGCATCGCGCCGCCTTTTGCGACGAGGTAATTTGACATGCCGGGAGCGATCCCCATGTCAAATACGCAGGTACAGTTATGCTTTTTCGCCAGCTCGTCAAGGCCTTTGCTGTGCAGGAAGCCAGAGGGGCTGACATAATTTTTGCCCATTTCAATTATCTGTTTTTGGACATCGCCTTCGAGCTGGCTTGGGATCACGCCGCAAACGACGTCCGCGTCTTTTGCGGCGCCAGCAAGCGCATTGGCGTCGACCGCCGATTGCCTCAGCTTTGTAATTTTGCCTTCTTTCAGCGAATCCAGCGCCTCCTCATTGGGATCCATTACCGTAACGTCAAACTCGTCCATCAAGTCAAGCGCTATTGTCTTGCCGACTAACCCACAGCCTACTACCAACGCTTTTCCCATCACGTGAGCCTCCTATTAATGATTCCTGATTGAATGTTATGAAAATTTATTTAATTGTATTATTTGAAGGCATAGAATACAACGGAAGACGTTCTGTATTTAAATGCCTTGGGCGAACGGGTTATGTGTTTTTGGTCTTCTCATAAAAAAATATTTTGCGTATCTGTTTTTTCGAGACGGACCCGCGTCCGAAACCGCGGGACGATCTGGCAGTCAATATCCCAGTGATTCTCCCACCAAAATGACGTGAGATTCCCTGCCGAACGGGACTCTCTCCAGTATCAGCACCGCACGGCACGACCTCTCCGGCGCGTTGCAGTCGACGCAGCATCCCAGCGTTACGCATGGCGTGGTCATTCCGACCCTGACGGTGTTCGGGGGAGTGGCGATGTCGCGGACTCTTTTCAGGGCGCTTTCGAGGTCGCGGGATGCCTTGTTCATCCCGATGACGAACAAAATTTTGCCCGTTCCCCACGCCATGCCGGCAACCCTGTTGCCGGTTCCGTCGATGTTCACCATCCTGCCGTCGAATGTGACGGCGTTACTGCTAGTGACGAACCAGTCGGACGAGTTTTCGGCGGCTAGACGCGGTGAGCGCGTTTCGCGCGTGAGCGCTGGGTCCCAGTGATGGATGACCCGGCAATTTTTCGCTTCGAGTTTCTCAATAAGGCCGATTTGCCTCACCGTGACGGTGCCCGGTATGCCGACCGAAACTCCGTCCGGGATCATGTCTGAGGCCGTCTCGCGGGCTTCTTCGGCGGTGCGGACGTATACAGCGCTCTTGTAACCGTTGGACAGGAGCGCCGCGCAAATCTTTTTGCCCAGCGCTTCGGTGGCCTGTTTCAGTGGATCTGTCAATTTATTCATCGGTAACTCCTCCCAGATAGCCGACTTTTTTATTGAGATTCAGATGGATTGCATAAATTCTTTGATGCGCGAGGCGCCCTCCAGCAGTTCCCGCTCCGAGCACGCGTAGGACATGCGGATGAATCCGGGCGCCATGAACGACGTCCCAGGAACGAGCGCTACATATTTTTCCTCGAGTATGCGGCGGCAGAATTCCATATCGTCGGGGATTTTGGACCCTCTCACATCGAAAAAGAGGTAAAACGCCCCGTCCGGGCGCGTGAGGCGTATTCCGCCCACGCCGGACAGCGAGCCGCACAGGATATCCCTGCGGCGTTCGAATTCGGTTCTGTGCAGCTCAATGTCGCTCTCAGCCTGTTCTATCGCGCCGACAGAAGCCCACTGCGATATGGACGACGGATTGCTGGTGAGGTGACTCTGGATATCGTCCATTTTCGATATGATTTCCTTCGGGCCGAGCGCGTAGCCTATGCGCCATCCCGTCATACTGTAGGCCTTGCTTACTCCGTTCACCGTCAGTACCCTGTCGCGGATGTCGGGCGCTATCTGAAGTATGTTTTTATGAGCGGCGTTTCCGTAGACCAGACGCTCGTAAATTTCGTCGAAGATTATCCAGAGATCGTGTTCGCGCGCGACGTCCGCGAGCATTTTGAGGGTATCCTCGCCGTACACCGCTCCGGTGGGGTTGTTCGGCGTGTTGATTATCATGCCCGCGGTCTTGTCGGAGAGCGCGCTCTCCACTCTATCCCTGACGGGCGCGAAGCCGGTGTCGGACGTTTCAATCAAGCTCACGCCGCCCTCCGCCATTTGCACCTGCTCAATGTAGCTCACCCATCCCGGAGCCGGGAGCAACACCTCATCAGCGGGATCGGCCAGCGTTTGAAGCGCTTCGTAAAGAATCTGCTTGGCGCCTCCTGAAATGATTATTTCCCTCGGAGAATATTCCAGGCCGAAACGCTTTTTATAGTATCCCGCCACGGCGCGTTTCAGCTCGGGAATGCCCGAGTTCGCCGTGTAGTGAGTCTCGCTCCTGTCCATGGCTTCTCTCGCCGCGTCAAGGGCGGGCTTGGGCGAGGGAAAGTCGGGTTCGCCCGCCGAGAACGACAGAACGGGACGCCCCGACGCTTTCAGGTCCCTGGCGAGAGCCGCCACGGCAAGCGTCGCGGACGGTTTTATTTTTTGGGACCGCTTCGAAAATTTAAGTTCCAATTGCAACATCTCCCCGATCAATTGTTGAAACCGACGCGCCGTATTATAGACGAGTTTCAAATCTCCGGCAACATACGGCGGCACAACGCGGTTTGCGCGCTTGAAAATCAGTCACGCTGTCAGCGCGCGTTGTCGAAAAGATATCCTCCGCCGTATCAAAGCTCTGTACAACTTGCGACCTGTCTAGTTTTTTACGTAAATAACAGGGCCTGGGTATTGCGCGGCAATATGATCCGACGTAAGCAGAGAAATTCCCTCCGAGATGGCTTGTGCCACCAATATCCTGTCGAACGGGTCTCTGTGGATCGGCGGAAGAGAATGAACGGACAAAGAATGTTTTGCGGTAACGTGAAGCTCTTCATAGCCGTTTTCAAGAAGGCCATTGTAGAGAGCATACGGGTCCGCGCTGAAATCTGATCGCTTGAGTTCACATTTGATGACAACCTCCCATATGCTCGCCGAACTGAACAAAAGCAGGTTGCATTCGTCGGCGATATACCATTCCGCCTCCGCTGGCAATTCACCGGCTGCCGCCCATAATAGCAGATGCGTGTCGATTAGCAGCTTCATTCCATGTCCTGAAAAGACAAGGCAATTTCCGATCCGCCCATCCGGTCAAAATCATCCGGGACTGTTATTTTGCCCTTTAAAAAGCCGATTCGCTTTTTCGGTTTTTGCGCGTCCGCGCAAGATAAAACAGTCACCATCGGTTTACCGGATTTGGCGATAATAAATGGCGTTCCCTTCACCGCGCTATCTATCAGAGCGGAAAGATGTGTTTTTGCCTCGTGTATGTTGACCTGGCGCATAGCGTATTCCCCCTATAAACTAGACTCGTGAACTTAGTCTACCATATCAACAATTTCCTGTATATAATGGCGCCATATACGGGAGCGCCTGTAAGATATCAGAATTGCGAATGGCACATCATTGCGGGAGCGCGCGCTAAATGTTAAAATCAGTCGGTATAAACAGGCGGTATCGCGGCAGAGCGCCTAAAAAATGGAGGGATAGCCATGGATGTTCGTTTCTTCACCCGCAACGTTGAGACAACGGACGCTCAGAAAGATTTCATGGAGGAAAAACTGTCCAAGATCGAGAAGTTCTTCAATAAGATTTCGGATGTACAGGTGGTATTGAGCTTCAAACGCGGCATGAATATCGTCGAGATAACGGCTTCGGCGAACGGTCTCGTGATGCGGGGCGAGGATCACTCGCCCGACATGCGCAAGGCGTTCGACAAAGCGCTGAAAAATATAGAGCGTCAGGTGAAACGTCATAAGGATTATCTCAAAGATCGCACGCATATGAAAACCAGGGATATCGATATATCGTTCGACCTGCCGTCCGACATCTTCGGCGACAAGAGGGACAACGACGACGTGAGTCCGACGGACATAGTGAAGGTGAAACGTTTTCCGGTGGCGACGATGCTTCCCGCGGAGGCGACCAGGCAGATGGATCTGCTGGGGCACAGTTTTTTCCTGTTCCGCAATGGGGACAGCGGCAATTTCAACGTGGTGTACAGACGCAACGACGGCGGTTACGGTCTGCTGGAACCGCAAGATTGACTCGAACAGGTTCCGGCGGCAAAATAAAAAACGTGCGATCTTACGAGTTAAACTCTGCTCAGGAGGAAGCCGTCAGATGGTGTGACGGCCATCAGTTGGTGCTGGCGGGAGCGGGCAGTGGCAAGACGAGAGTGCTCGCGGCCAAAATAGCGTATCTTGTAGAGAAACTGCATGTGCCGCCGTGGAAGATATTGGCCGTGACATTCACCAACAAGGCGGCCCGCGAAATGCTCGATCGTGTCAAGGGGATGGCGGGGGACGATCTTCACGGCATGTCGGTCTCGACGTTCCACTCGTGGGGATTGCGTTTTCTTCAATACAATAGGGAGTCGATGAAAGCCCTCGGTTTTCCGCCGAACTTTGTTGTGTTCGATAGGGGGGACTGCCGGAATTTGGCAAAAAAAACCGTCAGGGAAATCGGGGGGGACATCAAAACTCACGTTGAGCTGCTGGAAGATATATCGGCGGCGTACGCCGGCTGCGATCCGCTCACGCTCGAACCTGACCTGGACGGTGAACCGCTGCGGGTCTACAGGAAATACCGGGATAACCTGAAATCTCAGGGAGCTATAGATTTCGACGATCTGATGATCCTGCCTCTGCATATACTGACGACCCGCGAAACGATATTGAAAGATACGCAAAACCGGCTGGAGTGGATTTTGGTCGACGAGTATCAGGACGTGAACACGCCGCAGTACCGTCTGCTGAAATTACTCTCAGGGCATTCGGGGCGAGTCATGGCCGTCGGCGACCCCGATCAGTCGATATATGGCTGGCGCGGCGCCGATATAAATCTGATAATGAATTTCGAGAGCGATTTCGCGGGCGCGCGCGTTTTCATCCTCGAACAGAACTACAGATCGACCGGAAGCATACTCACCGCCGCCAATTACGTCATAAGGAACAACTCCGGGAGGCGCGAAAAAAACCTCTGGACCTCCTCGGGCGACGGCGCGCCGGTCAAGGTGGCGAGATTCAAAAACGACATCGGCGAATCCGAATTTATCGCGGACGAAATAGAGCGGTTAGTCTCGGGTTCCGGCGCGAAAAGCTACGACTACAAAGATATCTGCATACTCTACAGAATGAACGCGCTGTCGCGAGGTTACGAACAGTCTCTGCTGGAACGGGGCATACCTTACAGGATAGTCCGGGGCACGTCGTTCTACGAGCGCAAAGAGATAAAAGACGTGCTGGCGATGATGCGCCTCGCCGTCAACCCGAGGGATGAAACTTCGCTCGAACGCGTAGCGAACATACCTGCCAGGGGATTGGGGAAAAAGGCCGTAGCCGATTTGGCGGCGCGCCTTCGGGAAGTTGGAGATTCGCCGCACGCGTGGAGCGAATTGGGGAAAAATCCTCCGCTGAAAGGACGCGCCTCGTCCGGGGTATCGGAACTCTCCGGTATGATGTCCGGTATAATCGGTGAAGACAGCCTTGCGGGCGCGGTAAATTATATATTATATAATTGCGGGTACGACTTGTATCTGAGGGAAGCGTTTCCCGACGATTGGGAAGATCGCATCGAGAACGTACAGGAAATCGCTTCGATAGCGCCGTCCGGCAGTATCGCCGAAACTTTGTCCGAGGTGGCTATTTATACCGATCAGGATGCTTTCGACGGTTACGGTTCCCATGTGAACCTGCTGACGTTGCATGCCGCGAAGGGACTTGAATTTCCCGTCGTTTTCATAGCGGGAATGGAGGAGGATATATTCCCGTCCGCCAAAGCGCTGAATGCGGGCAACTCCATTGAAGAGGAACGAAGGCTCTGTTATGTCGGAATGACGAGAGCGCGAGAGAGGCTTTTCATGTCCGGGGCCATAAGGCGGAGGCTCTTCGGCAAGGAGATGATGTCGCGATTTTCGCGGTTTGTGCGCGAGCTGCCGGACACTGTAACGATCGACGACAGGCCAAGAGGAGGTGATTATGATGTTTTCCGTGGCGGTAACAGGCGAAATTGGCGCTGGTAAGAGCGCTTTGACCAGGATATGGGGGGAAATGGGGGCAAACGTCTTTGAACTCGATACTCTTGCGAAAAAATACTGGTCGTGTCCTGAAATAAGGGAAGCGGCCGAACGCCGTTGGGGGGCGGGCGTGTACGAGAACGGAGTCCCCGTTTTTAAAAAAATCGCCGAAAAAGTCTACAAAGATTTCGAAGAATATCGTTTCAGCGCGAATCTCATTCATCCGCCCGCTATGGTGGAGGTCTCAAGAGATGTGCGCAACATCGGCGGATGGATAGTAGTCGAGTGCCCGCTGCTTTACGAAACGGGATGGTTCGACCTGGTGGACTGTGTGGTATGCGTGACTTCCACAGACGATCTGAGGATGGAAAGAAGCGCGTCGAGAGGCTGGCGAGAAGAAGAAATCGCTATTCGCGAGCGTTTTCTGATGGGTTCGCCCAAAAAACAAGCAATGTCCGACATAGTTCTGTGCAATATAGGCAGTCTGGAAGCGTGGGAAACGAGGGCGCGCGAGATTGGGGAACTCATGCTTAAGATGTCCACTGTACACGAACTCAGCGTCTTTTGCAAAGACCGCCCGGAATCCCGGCGCATAGCCTCCATTCTCCTGGACAGGCGCCTTGTCGCCGGAACGAACATAACTGAGGTGGAAAGCATGTATCGATGGAAAGGCAGGATAAACGACACGCACGAGTGGCGTCTCAGTTGCTGTACCACGGGGCGGAATCTGCGTGACGCCATGGAGTGCGTCAGGCAGAACCATTCTTACGAAGTGCCCGTCGTGTTCGCAAACGAAGTCATGCGTTCGAATTTCCAGACGCTCAAGTGGGTTGTCGAAAACTGCGAATGAACAATTGCCGCGATGGAAAGGAGACAGAGCTTTGAGATATGGAAGCGCCGATATTGTCGAGATGCTGCTTCGGCTTCCCGGTCTGCTGTGGGCCTTATCTTTTCATGAATTCTGTCACGGAATGGCTGCGTACAAGCTTGGCGATTACACCGCGGCGAGGCAGGGGCGGCTTTCGTTGAATCCTCTCGCTCACCTCGATCCTGTGGGAACGCTGATGCTGATATTTTTCCGCTTCGGTTGGGCGAAACCCGTGCAGATAAACTCTCGGAACTTCAAAAACCCAAAGCGGGATATCGTATTGGTGAGCCTGGCGGGCGCGGCCGGCAATTTCCTGAGCGCGCTGGTAATAGCGATATTTTATGGTCTGCTGGCGAGATTTTTCCCCAGCGTTCTTCTGAGTGCAGGCAATAGAATAATGGTAATGACGCCGTTTCAAATGGTGATGATGAATATGCTGATGATAAATGTGGGGCTGGGGATATTCAACCTGATACCGATCCCTCCGCTCGACGGTTCCAGGGTATTGTCGGTCTTTGTGCCCGCCTCGGGACTGCGCGCTTTTTTCTTTCTCGAAAGATACGGGATGATCATCATACTGGCGCTCGCTTTGAGCGGGATCATGGGGAGGATAATGGAACCGTTTTTCGGTATGGCGGTGTTTTTCCTTTTCAAAATAATCGGTTTGGTCGGAGGAGTATGATGTTAAATGAAAATATTGCTTACCAATGATGATGGGGTAATATCCCAAGGCATACAGATTATCTCACGTATTCTGGCCGACAAAGGCTGGCTTGCGGCCGTCGTCGCTCCCGACCGTGAGCGGAGCGGAATGGGACACGCTATAACGGTCGATCGCCCCATACATGTGCGAACGCTCGATCCTGGAATGTTTTCCGCCGGAGCTACAGCCTACTGTTGTGACGGAACTCCAACCGACTGCGTAACCGTCGGGTTGAGTATGTTGTTCCCATCGGCGGACTGCGTCGTTTCCGGCATCAATCAAGGGCCGAATATGAGCGATGACGTGACTTACTCCGGCACGGTATGCGCGGCAATGGAAGGCGTAATCCTGAAACGTCAGTCGGTAGCGGTATCCCTCTGCAGCAGGCCAGGCGACAGTTTCAAACATAACATGACCGCTGCTCTGGCCGCCACGGCAGTACTGGAGCACGTCGAAAAAAATCCGCTGCCGGCCGGCGCGCTGCTCAACATTAACGTGCCAAACGTGCTCGTCAAAGATATAAAAGGCTTCAAACTCACCCAACGCGGAAAACGCGAGTATATCGACAAGGTAAAATGCATGAAAGATCCTCACGGGAACGACAGCTACTGGATAGTGGGCGAAATATCCGACGAACGCTGCGAAGGGACCGACGTAACGGCGGTGAACGACGGTTATGTGTCGGTCACTCCGATAAGCATGGACATGACTGATTATGACCTGCTCGTCGAGATGCGTTCCGGGGAACTCGATAAAAAGCTCGACAAATCATTGAATATCACGAAGTAATTTAGAATAAAAATCGCGCGACGTAATGCCGCGCCCGGCGCGAAGCGTTCATCCGCGATTGAAATGAAGAGAGTCCGGGCCTGCTACGGTTTTACAATCGCGTTACAAAATTATGACTCAAATGTGACAACTGTTCGCCGCCATTTTGTATCATAGTTTCAGGAGGTGACTTTAATGTCGCGTAAATTGAGATTATTGGTATTGGCGTTCGCGATGCTGGTTTTTCCCGAAACCGCGGATGCGGAAGAGATACGTTCCGTCGTACTGAAGGTCGGAGCGGACGCTCCGGTCGTCGGAGCCGGAGGTTCAAGAAGAGTGACGGTACGGGCCCTGGTATATCCCGCGGCGCCGGTACCGGAGCGGCGCGCTTCACTCGCCGCTGCGCTCGTGATAGACAAATCTGGTTCTATGGGCTCGGATAAAAAGATGGAAAACGCGAAACGCGGGGCGCTCGAAGCCCTCCGCGTGCTTGACAGCCATGACATGGCGGCTGTGATAGTTTACGACGACGAATCGTCCGTGCTGGTTCCGGCCGGGCCGGCTGGGGATTACACGCGCTTTGAACGGAAAATATCGCGTATTGGCGCTGGGGGTAATACGGCGCTTTACGACGGGGTCGGAAGAGGGGCGGACGAAATAGCGCGATTCGTTGAAAAAGGCTATGTCCCGCGCGTCATCCTTCTTTCCGACGGACTGGCCAACGTCGGCCCGTCGTCTGTGGAGGAACTGACCGATCTTGCCCGCCGTCTCGCCCGCCGGGATATGACCATCACGACTATCGGGCTTGGGCTTGATTACGACGAGGACGCAATGACCGCACTCGCGTCTCAAAGCGGAGGCAACGCGTATTTTGCGAAAAATTCCGCCGCGCTCTCCGAGATATTCCTGCGCGATATGAAAGACGCGGTGGCTCTCTCCGGACGCCGCGTAAAGGCGACGCTTTTCTGCGATGGAGGAACCAAGCCAATTCGGACGCTGGGGCGTAAAGGTTCGGTAAAAGACAATGTCATGGAGACCGATATCGGCAACTTGTACGGGGCGGAAAAATACGCTCTCTTCGAGCTGGAAGTCCCGGAGGGGCGGAACGGAACGGCGCTGCGCGCCGGTATGGTGAGAGTGGAGTACATCGACGCTGTGAGCGGCTCGTCAGTAACGCTCGAATCCCCTCTCGATATAAGATACGAGGAGGATCCGTTCGAAGTGGCTGAAAACCGGGATGTTGAAATAGCATATCAGGCCGAGATGGCGAGAAATGCCGAGGTCAGGGAAGAGGCCGTCAGACTGGCGGACGACGGCCGGGCTGAAGACGCGTCGAATCTTCTGCGCCGGAGGGCGGACTATTTGAAATTCGACGTTCCGCTTCCAGCACCCCTCAAGGCTTCGGATGAAATGAAGGACGACATATCGGATTTCGACGAACTCGCTGAATACATGACTGAAAACGAATCCATGTCCGCCGAACAGCGCAAGAGCAGCCTCAATAAGGCGCACGTGACGAAAAATCAGCAGTCGGACGTGAATGAGCGGTCAGATAAGGATGAAGGCGACTAGGGAAACGCTCGCCTGGACCTTGATATCAGTGTTTGTGCTGGCGGTGCTCGTTCCGGGCATCGCCCTCAGTATGCTTGCGCTGCGCGCCGCGGAAAGAGAGCAGGCTTATGTGGAGAGACGCATGGAAGGAGCGCTTGCGGCGGAAGTTGATTTGGCGTCCCGTAGAGTGGAACAACTGATGCGGGACATGCAGGACTCGTTTCACCGCGAATTGGAGTCGGGAATTGGCAGTTCGCTGCCGGTGGAACTGTGGCCGAAGGCGGACCCATTGGTTGGGGTTCCTTTCACGCTGAACAAGGGCGAACTTTCGGCGGCCGCGGACAGCGGTGAAAAACGTCAGCGATTTATGGACATATTCGCGTTTTTTTTGACAGGAGGCGGCCGCATACCGGTGTACGACCTCGTAACGCGGATATACAGGACCGAAGCGCGGACGGAGTCGGCAGGAACGGCGTATACGGCGCCGCTGCTAGCGGGCGGGCCCGCGGCGGACTCGTCCCTGTCCGCGGGAAATGCGGGTATTGCCCGCCAGATGATGGAGAGCCGGATTGCATCGGATATCGAAGTCCGCGACGAGGTTTTCAATCAGGTTTCGAAAGAAGGGTTCGAGATACTTCATCGCAACGTAGTCCCGCAGGCTAAAAAATCTTTTCCCGAGCGGGAAGGGGAGATGGCGGAAGATGCTTTTTCCGCTCCGCCGCCGGAAGATGATATCGGATCTAAATCCAGGGTACAGATTCCGGGGCTGGCGGATGAAACATCCAATTTCCGCATGACGCGTTCAAAAACCGTGTCACGCAGCCGCTCGTTCTCCGAGCTGATCCATGAATCGGGCGGCGGGCTGCTGCCGTATATTTCGGACGAAGGATTGGAAGTGCTTTTCTGGGCGAAAAACTCCGTGACGGACGTCATAATCGGATGTACTGTCGATATGGAAATCCTCAGAGACAGGATTGCCGAGGTAATTCCCGATATATTCTCCGAGGCGCGGATATTGACTGTATTGGACGAGACCGGTTCTCCCATAGTGAAGCCGGATGCGGCGTCGGTCGTCGGGCCGGACTGGAGCAGACCTTTTGTCGCGCGTGAGATATCTCCCGTATTGCCCAGATGGGAGGTTGGAGCGTGGCTTTCCGATCCAGGAGCGCTCGCTGCGACCGCCAGATACGCCCGCATAGTGATATGGGTTCAGGTGGCCACTCTCTGTTCGGTAATGATAACGGGAAGCATCGTATTAATTCGCATGATGTCCTATGAAATGCGCGTGGCGTCACAAAAAACGACATTTGTAGCGAACGTCTCCCACGAGCTTAAAACCCCGTTGACGTCGATAAGGCTGTATGCGGAAATACTGCTTTCAGGCAAGCAGAACGACGAGGAACGAAAACGCGAATATCTCCGAACGATGATGTCCGAAGCCGACAGGCTCTCTCACCTGGTTGATAACGTGCTGTCGTTTTCGAGGAGAGGAAGCGGCAATGAGCGACATGAACCCGGGAAGTTTTCCTTGACCGAAGTAGCGCGGGCGACGCTTTCACAGTTGGAACCTAACCTCGCGAGATCGGGTTTTACGGTGTCGTTTTCCGCTGATGGAGCGTTGATGGTGAAAGGGGACAGGGAGAGCTTGAAGCAGGTCATAATGAATCTGTTATCAAATGCCGAAAAATACTCGGGAAACGCCAGAGAGATATTTGTCGGGTGTTCCTGCGAAAATGGACGCGCCCTCGTATCGATAGCTGACAGGGGTATCGGGGTCGAACCTGAGATGAAAGATAAAATTTTTCAAGAGTTTGTCCGAGGGGACGATACTCTGTCCGCTCCGTGCGGCGGCAGCGGTCTTGGGCTTTCCATAGCTCGGGATATAGCAAGGCGCCACGGTGGAGATGTGATGTACGCTCCGAGGCCGGGGGGAGGAAGCGTATTTACGCTGCTTCTTCCCGTCTGCCCTGGCGGCGGCTTGCGGGATATGGAGGGGTAAGGGTGAACGAAAAAATACTGATTGCCGAGGACGATCCCGCGATACTCGCTGGAGTGTCGGATTTGCTGAAATTGGAGGGGTACGGTGTATTGGAAGCCGCGAATGGGGCCGCCGCGATTGAACTTTATAAAAAATCACGTCCTGATCTAATCCTGATGGATGTCATGATGCCCCTGATGAACGGTTACGATGTATGCAGGGAGATAAGGCGCTCCGACGAAATAACGCCTATTTTGATGCTCACAGCGAAAGGGGAGGAAGTGGATAAGGTCGTAGGGCTTGAATTGGGAGCGGACGATTATATCGTAAAACCTTTCGGAATAGCGGAACTGACGGCCCGGATACGTTCCGCGCTTCGCCGCGCGGCCATACGCAAAAAAATGTCGTCTTCGGATATCGAGGAAACCGAATTGATGATAGGAGATGCGGTCATAGATTTCGGGAGAATGATGGTAAAAAGGAAAGAGGACGAAGAGGTCCCGCTCACTCCCAAAGAGACCGAAATGCTGAGGTATTTTGCGCGAAACCCGGATAAAGTTATTTCACGCGAAGCATTGCTCGACGCGGTGTGGGGGATAGAGCCCGACTGCGACATCACCACCAGATCCGTTGATCAGCACGTAGCCCGGCTGCGGCATAAAATAGAGACGGAACCCTCGAAACCTCGAATAATCATTACGGTACACGGGGCGGGATACCGCTTTTCAAGATCAGACCCGTTACCGTAATCTGACGCCCTACAAAAAGCCGGTTATTCTCACGGCTTTTTGTAGGGCGGAACCCGTTACTTCTTCAATGAGAGAGGGTTATTTTGAAGATCGAAGGTCTCTATATCGCTCTCCGGGACGTCCAGGATATAGGGAATCACAATCATGGCAACCTCCGTTTTGCGGTGTGTGTCGGACCTCGTCGTGAACAGATCGCCCAGCAGAGGTATATAGCCCAGAACCGGAATCCTGTTGCGCGAACTTATCTTGTTGTCTTGATAAAGCCCGCCGACCACGAACGGTTCTCCGTTGCGCACCCTGACTATCGTCTCCACTCTGCGCGATGAAGTTTCGGGAGCTTGCGCCCCCATGCCCGCTTGTCTCCAGCCCAGGATTTCGCCGGTTTCTATCTGTACATTTATCGTAACGACGCCGTTCCGTCCTATCACCGGCAGAAAGGAGAGCCTCGGGCCGCTCTGCACGTCGCTGAATGTGACGTTTCCGTTCGAGTCCACGCCGGACGCGTATTTTACGTTCTGCGTCATCGAGACTGTGGCGGTTTTCCCGTCGATGGTTATCAAAGACGGATTCGCCAGATTTTTGCCCTTGCCTTTGGTTTCGAGCGCGCGCAATCCCGTGCTGAGCAGTTTAGCGCCTTCAAATGGGAACTGTTCCAAGACCGGCGAGCCTCCCACTGATCCGCCTACAGGCAGAGACCAATCGTCATTGGCGTCTTCAATGGTGCTGTTGACGTAATTATATCCGGCGTTCAACCCCGAACTGGTGAAACTCGATACCCAGTGGTTGTAAATCGCCGTAACGAGAGCTTCCAGTTCCTGCGTGCCATTGTCTGAAACCTCGAAAATGCGGGCCTCCAGCATGATCTGGCGTCCGGGATGGTCCAGTTTTCGAAGAATCGCCGCAATCTCTTTGTGCTGCTCTTCTGTCGCGGTCACATAAATCTGACGGGTGCGGGAGTCTATTACCGGCGGTTTGGAAAGAGAAATAAGCCCGGTGAGAGCGGCCGTCAGATTATCGTCGATACCCCCGCTCTCTCCGACCGCATAGGAGAGGTTATACGCCCGCACAAATTCCGTCCCCATCGTGCGCCCCAGACTCTCAGGCTTGCTGACCACCAACATGCCGCCGCTGACCGAGTACGAGAGTTCGCACATGCGGAGCAGATAAGCGAAAGCCTCGTTATAGGGAACTCCCTTGAAAGAGAAAGTCACCGTCTGGTCGACTACTGAAGGGTCCAGTATGAGGTTCAGGTTTTGCATATCGGCGAGCATTCTGAAGACAGCCTTTACGCTGGCGTCGACCAGTTCTATAGTCACGGGCGCCTTAATGCCCATAGGGTCTCCCTTGGCGTACACAACCGGCTTGGGTTCCGGAGGCGGAGCTTTTTCGGGTTCGTATACATTCAATATCACTCTTATTTCATCGGCGCCTGCGATTCCGTCAATCCGTTCGATGGCCAGCGGTTTTGTGGTTACGAGAGTGAGCCTGAGGCTGTCCTCGTCCACCGGTTCAGCGTTGACGCGGGACAGGAGAGGAAGGTCGTATTGTTTCCACCACGAATTGGTGACCGATGAATCTATTTTGAAGATCTCCCAGTCATAACCGTTCCACCAGTCCCTTGAATCCGTGGAATCCGGAAACCTCGCACCGTCGAAGTGAAGCACCAGTTTACTCTCTCCGGGGGCCGAAGCCGCGCGCGGCAGGGGTATATCAAATCCGCGCAGTCTTAAAATCAATGTGCTGTCGCCGCCTTGGGAAACGTTCATGGCGGCGAGCACAGGTTTTATGTTTTCCGGAGCCTTCATCGAGAGCCCCGGGGGAATATCCCTTCTTGCGGCGGCTTCAACTCTAATGGGAGATATAATGAAAAGAGCGCCGCACAATAAAAGCGCCGCGAATGGGAAAAATCTCGTGAATTTAGCCATCCTTGTCATCGTTTTAACCTTTCTGGCACGGAGTCTCCGACTCTGACTAAATACCGTTTCCCTTTCCATCTGAAAATCACGCCTTCCCTCTTTATTTCTTGAACCGTTCCCGATTGATCGTCGAAAAGCTTCGCTCCGTTTCTGATCACCCTCGCGTTTCCGTCGTCGATGACCGATACCTGCCCGCCGTCCGTAATCATCACGGCCGAGACCATCAGAAGGGGAGGATCCGGTTCCACTGCTATCACTTCTTCCCCTGTCGGTGTCTGAACGACCGCGGGAGTCAGACTCACGGGTAAATCAAGAGGAATGTTCCGCTGCACCTCCGCCAGCAGCGCCATTCGCATAACCTGGGAGGAAGATTTCGAGAGATTTGTCAGTCCGTCTTCCACCGCGGCTACTTCGTTCTTTTCCGTTTCGAGTGCGGGATCGGGAGGTTTGGGTATCGCTGCGTTGGCAAGATTCATTTCGTTGGTCTGAAGTAACTGCGCCGTCGTCCAGAAGAAATAACCGCTTCCGGCGCAGCATAAAAGCATAACAGCGACGCGGAGGAGTTTTTTGGTGTTCTGTTCTCCTCCCATCTTCTGTTTCGTTTTGGATAAAGCCCCTGTCGGTCTTTTCTCAGCCATGGAAAGACCTCCTCTAGCTCCGCGCCGTACTCACGATGTTCATCGATCCCCTGACGGCCCCGCTGCTTTCGGCGTTGAGCCGCAGTTCATTTATCCGCATGATGTAGTTGTTCTCCCTGATCGCCGCGAGGGCTTTCATGACGTTGTAATACTGACCGTTGAAAGAGATGGCGAGCGTGAAATTTTCACCCGGTTTTACCGTCAAATTCGAGCTGCTCTGGGTGAATTCGACGGAATAGTCCTGCAGTACGCCGCCAACTGCCGCGAAGAGTTCGCGCGGGTTCTCGGGGAACAGGCGTTCTGAACCGCCATAGCCGGACGCCAGAACTTCGAAGGATTTTAATCTTTCCGACAGCGAACGCTGCGAACTGAGCATACTCTGTTCGGACGAGAGGGATGTCTTAATCGAAATTAGTTCTTCGCTTGCCTGCTGCAGCGTGCGTTGCAATATGTACTGAGCGGCGAGCAGAAGAATCACCACGGCGACCATCAGTACCCCGTACATCTTGTGCTGTTTTTCCGCCGTCACTGTCCGTTACCCCCTTCAATCGGAATGAAGACCTGCTGATTCGGATCGTTCTTCGCTATATCGAGAACCTTTTTGATCGTGCACGCCAGCCTGAAATCGGATATCTGCTTTGACCCCAGCGTTGATTTCGTCGTCACGGGAGAGTCGACCCTCGTCACTATATAGTTGAGTCTCTCCAGATTTGCGGCGAACATCGTTATTTCATTGTCGGAGAGGGCGGATCCGATCATCAGCACGTTATTTGGCCGTACTTCCAGTTGCGAAATTTTAAGCCCTTGCGGCGGCAGCGCATCCTCCAACGCCTTCATGAATTCGACGGCGGGCAGTTCTTCCCTGGTGAATTCGAGGTAAACCGTGATCTTATTTTTAATGGCTCGCAGCCTGTTTATTTCCATAGTGAACGCCGCGCCTGCATCCTGTACGGATCGCTGTTCCCCCGTCGCGTCGGCAAGACTCTTCCGAACCTCCAGAAAGTTGTAGGCAATGTTGCCGATGTTATAAACCGATATCAATATAAAAATCACAAAAAATAAAACGCTCAAAACCCTCGTAATATCCACTCTCTGGGATTGGAGCTGTACAATATGAGGAGGTCTGAGATCGAATAAAACCTGCATACGCTATTTCACCTCCGCAGGTCTCAGAGCTAACCCCAGCGTGACTTCCCAGCCGTAGGTTTGCTTTGGTTGATTTCCTATGGTCCATAATTCCCAAGGATTGACGGTTTCTACCGGCGAATTGACCATATCCTCGACGCTGCTTTTCAGAGAATGAGAATTTGACAGCCCGTAACCGCCTATATACACTTTATCGGCCACAAATCCACGCATCTGGGTTGTGGCGAATTTTATCGTGGACTGAAGATCCCGCGTGAAATTGACCACATTCCTCCCAGAGGGGTCGTCCGCGGCAAACGCGTGCGACGTGTTCCTGTAAACGATGCCGTTATCCCTGTATGAAGCTATTATAACACTGCTGACCAATCCTGCCAGAGCATAGACGTTAAAACCGGTCTGATAAGCCGGACCCATCAGACATCTCAGCAGCGCCACGGGAGAAGGTTCGATGCCGCTTAACTTCAGCCCGACCTTATCAGCCGCGAGCATAAGGTTTTCGACGGCTGTCACGCGCACTGCCGCCGCGATACACTGGACGGTAGCCTCCGACACCGCGTCGTCCCCGCCCGGTCTGTCCACAAGAGCCACGTCATAGACGGCATCTTCGACCGGAATGGGGAAAAACTTGTCGAATTCAAAGCGAAACGACTCTTTAATGTCGGCAAGCTCCATTATCGGCAATTCTACGGTGCGCAACAGCACGTCCTTGGATTGGATGCCCGCGTATACCTTGTCAGCCCAGTGGCGTCCCACTTGTTTTTTAAGATTTTTCAGGTTTTGCTCTATGACATCCTGATTCGCTAATATATCACCACCCGAAACACCGACGTCGTACGGCGCGTCAATGCACTCCTCCAGCCTATAAGTCTTTCCTCCCTGTCTGGAAAGCACCACATACTGCATCATGCCTCCGAAAATAAAAAGGCCGCCGCGGGTTTTCCCGCTTTTCCCACCAAACAAGGCCATTTTGGCGATTCCTCCGATCGCAGTGCCATCGTTACTTTAATTATACAAGGATATAATCACTATGCGGCAATCTTGTCAAGAAATTTGTACAAAAAAAAATCAAAAATTCAACGATGAGTATGACATTTGCTGCGGTTGTGCGTTTTCAAGTGAGAATAACCTATGAGTTTAATTCCATAAGTTTCCCTTGGTTTTAGCGTGAGCCTCAGAAAAGGTATTTTCCCGTGTCCCGCCGCAGGCAATCATACGGATGAAATAAGCGATAAACAGGCTAAAATGGATAATACCTGATAGAACAATCCTTTCATAAACCCTATCACCCGCGGAGTGCTGGAATGCCAGCCCTCCGCCCTGTCTCTTAAATAACCATGAAATACCTGCTCTATTGCAGGTTACTAAGTGATATAATCTCAATCATCGTAACAGTTATTTGCACGATAACGAACTGAAAGAGATAAATACCAAATAAGTAGGATATGGCAGGTGTTGCCCTATGTCTGACGACAGGAAAAAAGTGCTTATCGTGGATGACAACCCCGTCAACCTGAAAATGGCCAGGAATGCCTTAATAAGTGTGTTTGATGTTTTCACCGTTCCAAGCGTGGCTAAAATGCACCTGATCCTCAAGAATATCCTTCCCGATCTGATTCTGCTCGACGTACTCATGCCGGAAATCGGGGGGTACGAAGCGATAATAGAGCTGAAGGCCGACGGAAGGACGAACGACATACCCGTCATATTCCTCACGTCAAAAGCGGACGCGGTGAGCGAATTGGAGGGCCTTTCCCTCGGCGCCGTGGATTATATCATCAAACCCTTCACCCCGCAGTTGCTGCTGAAGCGGGTCAAAATACACATGCTCATCGAATCGCAGAAGAATGAATTGAAATATATCAACGCCAACCTCGAAAAGCTGGTGGAGGCGAAAATGAGCGAGATCGTCGAACTGCAGGGAGCTATCCTTTCGACGGTGAGCGAACTGGTGGAGCGCCGGGATGACGTTACGGGCATGCATGTCACCCGTACCGCGCAGACCCTGCGCATCCTGACGGAGGAAATGTTCAGGATCGGCGTCTACCTCGACGAACTGCGGTCATGGGACATCGAACTCTTCCTTCAGTCGTCCCAGCTCCATGATGTCGGTAAGATATCCATCCATGACAACATTCTTCTGAAACCCGACAAACTTACCAGGGAAGAATTTGATGAAATGAAGAAACACGCCGCGTTCGGCGAAAAGATAATCGACAGGATACAACAAAACACCAGAGAAAGCGCGTTTTTAACGCACGCGAAAATCATGGCGGGCACGCATCATGAAAAATGGGACGGTTCCGGCTATCCTTACAGCCTTTCCGGAGAGGATATCCCCTTGCAGGGACGTTTGATGGCTATTGCCGATGTGTACGACGCGCTGATATCCGAACGTCCGTATAAGAAAGCGTTTCCCAGAGAACAGGCCGCGCGGATTATTCATGACTCTTTCGGCAGCCACTTTGATCCAGCCCTCGAAGAAGTGTTTGAGGCCGCGTCCGCCAGATTCCCATGTTCGGAATGACGGCCGGGCGGACGCCGTTCCCCTGAACGCGGCAAGATGAAGTCATGGAAGGAGACCTCCCATGCAAATCCTGTTTGCGGCAAGTGAGGCGCATCCTTTCTTTGTTTCGGACAGCGACGGCGTTATGACAGGAGGGCTGCCGGCCGCGTTGCACCGGCGCGGCGCGGCGGTCAGCGCGGTTTTGCCGTTATATGGGGATTTAAGCGCCGAATGGCGCGGAAAACTGAAATATATCACCAGTTTTACCGTTCCTGTGGGCTGGCGCAATCAATACTGCGGTTTGTTCGAATTGAATTGGCGGGACATGACGTGGTATTTTCTTGACAATGAATACTACTTCAAGCGGCTTGGGCTTTACGGGTTTTATGACGACGGCGAGCGATTCGCTTTTTTTTCCCGCGCCATTCTCGAAATGCTTTTCCATACTAGGCTCGGTCCGGATATTCTTCATTGCAACGGCTGGCAAACGGCGCTCGTTCCGATATATCTAAACCTGTTTTACCGGAATATCGGGAAGTTTGCCCGATTGAAGGCGATATTTACCATCCACGACATCAAGCGGCAATATACGGCGCCCACCAATATACTCGAAGGGACTTTCGGCATTGGCAGGGAGGACATGCATGTGCTGGAATACGGCGGCGTTGTGAATCTCACGAAAGGCGCGATAGAGGCGAGCGATCTCGTCAGCACGCTTTCGCCGTCCTACGCGGGAGAGCTGCTGGACCCGGCATACGGTTGCGGTCTGGACGACTTTCTTCAAAAAAAACAACACAAAATCCATGGGATACTCGGCGGAATCGACATCAGCGATTATAACCCCTTGACAGACCCGTATATCCCTGCCAATTACTGCGTAAATAACATATCTGAGGGGAAATCCGCCTGTAAAAAGGCCCTGCGGGAGGAATTTGGCCTTGAGGAAGGCCCCTCGCCGGTCATTGGCATGGTCTCGGATTTTACTGAGGACAAGGGCCTCGACCTCATAATGCCGGTCGCGGACGAGATGATCGACCTCGGGGTCCAGCTTGCGATCGTAGGTTCGGGCGACGGGAAATATGAAAAATTTTTTACGGAACTCGCCATCCGCCGGCGCGGGGAGGCCGGCGCCCACATTGGCGATTCGGAAGCGCTGGCGCGCATTATATATGCCGGAAGCGATATTTTTCTGATGCCGAGCAGAACTGAACCCTGCGGTTTTGGGCAGATGGCCGCGCTCCGCTATGGAACCGTGCCTGTCGTTCGTGAAACAGGAGGGCTTCGCGACACCGTCCGTGAAAATTCGGATGGCCGCGGCAACGGTTTTACATTTGCCGCGTATGATTCCAGGGATATGCTTTCGGCCTGTCTGCGCGCCAGGAACCTGTATTATGGCGGCGGGGACGGCTGGGCTTGTATGGTTTTGCGCGCGATGCGCTGCGACAACGGCTGGGCGGCGGCGGCGCAGGAATACATGGATATGTACAGTCGGGCGGCGGCACTTTCATAATGGAGGTAAGTCATGATTAAATCTTTTTCAGCGTGTACAGCCGAGATAGACGACACGGAACTTGCGGTAAAAGAACTCGTTGAGCGGCTTGATTACAAAGGCAGACTTCTGAAGAACACGGTGGGGATTATGTCGTGTTTTGCCGATTTCATCAAGACAGGCGTCGTGAGGGCCATATGCGACGCGCTTCCATTCGATGTACTCGGGGTCACCACCATTGCCTGCGCAAGCGCGGGGCAATGCGGCGAAACGATGCTGTGCGTCATGGTGCTCACGAGCGATGAGACGGAATTCGTTACAGGATTCTCCGAGCCGGTGCTGGGAAAGGATACTTCCGTGTTGAGGCGTTTTTATGACGAAGCGGCGCGGAGCCGGAACGATCGCCCGTCATTGATATTCAGCTTCTTTCCGCTTCTTTTTAACGCCGGCAGTGATTTCTTTGTCGAGAGCATGGACGAGATCACTGGCGGCCTGCCAATTTTCGGCGCTCTGCCAGTGGATCACAACGCTGATTACCATGAGTCGTACGTGATATTTAACGGCGAAGCCTGGCGCGACCGAGTCGCGTTGCTTCTGTTCTATGGAGGCGCGGCGCCGCGTTTCTATACGGGAACCATTTCCGACGACAAAATATTCCCGGAAGAGGGCACGGTAACCGCATCGAACGGCAACCTGATTCAATCGATCAACGGCAAATCGATGATAGAATTTCTCATGTCGTTGGGGCTTGCCAAAAACGAAAACGGCGGCATAGACGGCATCAACTCGTTTCCTCTCATCGCTGATTACAACGGCGCCTCCGAGCCGGTAATAGCCTCCATGTTCGCCATGACGCCGGAAGGTTACGCCGTGTGCTCCAGAAAGGTCCCTGTCGGCTCTACTCTCGCCGTGGGTATGTTCTCTCCCGAGGAGATAGTTGCGACGTCCTCCAATACTCTGGAGGATGCTCTCGATGAAGCCCAATATCGTACGGCGCTGATTTTTTCCTGTGTGGGCCGCTATTTTGCTCTGATGTACGATCAATCCGCCGAAATGGAGATGGTCGTCTCCGGGATGAAGGATCGGGAAATTTCTTACCTGATGGCCTATTCCGGCGGGGAGATATGCCCTGTTTACAATGATGAGGGCAGGAGGATAAACCGCGCCCACAGCAATACTTTTACCATCTGCGTTTTTTGAGGCGGTGAGAATTGATTATGTTTCAGGAACGCCTGGACGGGCGGAAAAGCTCGGAATTTGAAGCGCTGCGCGGCGAATATGAACAACTTCGCATGAAATATAGGCGCAAGGAGCGCGAATTGGAACTCCTGCGGATAAAGTTGGAACGCAATCGGAAAATGTCGGAGGCCTCCGCCAATTTAAACCGCGCCGTGGCGGTCAAGTACTCTGAACTCGGGCACTTTATCGACCTGATTATGCAAAATTCCCCGAACATCATCTTGATGTTCGACAGAGAGGGCCGGATATCATACTGCACCGACTCGTTTTTGCTCGGATGCAATATCCCGGCTGTCGGTATGATTCGCGGGCTGCACTACAGCGAGTTGTTCGCCTTATATACGAAACATGAATTTGCGGAGATGATGGGAACGGTTATCCCCAGCCTATACGAAGAAAACCGCGTCGTTAAATTTACCGAAACCGTGGATTTTAACCGTGACGGCGTCGAGAATATTTACAGCATACAGGTTGCTCCAACGACGGGCAAAAATGGCGAGCCCATGGGTTTTATGGTGTTTTTCCATGATATAACGGAACTTATGGATGCCAAACTGGAGGCCGATTACGCCAATGAGGCCAAATCGGCCTTTCTTGCGCGTATGAGTCATGAGATGCGCACTCCGCTGAATACGATCATCGGTATGTCCGAACTCATCTCGCACAAAGATATCCCCCGCGGCATGTTCGAATATGTTTCCACCATTCAGCAGGCCGGAAACAACCTGCTCGTGATCATCAACGATGTTCTCGACTTCACAAAAATCGAGGCCGGACAGATGCGCATAGTATCCGAAAGATACTATTTCGCGTCCCTGATATATGACGTCGTGAATTTGACCCGAGTTCGGCTGTCGAATAAGCCGATCGCTTTTTCAGTGAAGGTGGACAGCAATATTCCGGAGCAGTTGATCGGCGACGATCTCCATACGAAACAGATTCTGTTGAATCTTCTCTCTAACGCTGTCAAGTACACTTATTCGGGGCATATATCATTGGATGTCAGATTCGAAAAAGAGGGAACCGGAGATATCCGCCTTGAATTTATCGTCGGGGACAGCGGCGTCGGCATAAAGCCTGCCGATATCGGCAGGCTTTTCGGAGACTTTGTGCGGATCGAGAACACCGGCATGAGGGAAGTGGAAGGGACGGGTCTCGGCCTTGCCATAACGCGCAGTCTCTGCCGCGCGATGGGCGGGGAGGTTTCAGTGGAGAGCGAATACGGGCGCGGTTCGACGTTTACGGCGACGATAGTACAGACGTTACCCGCGGACTGTTATAAAAAACTTGCGTCAGTGGAGGACGCCGAGAACCGGCGGGTGTTGATTTTCGAGGAGAGCCCGGTTTATCTGGACTCGCTCTTTTACGCGCTCGATAACCTCGGCGTAACTGTGGAATCTGTTCAAAACCCGTCGGACTTCACGAGAAAACTGGAGGATGGCGGATATGATTACGCGTTCGTCCCTTCAAAATACATTGCCGATAGCATGATTTGCATGGGGAAAAGCCTGTCGCGTACAGCGCTCGTGAGCACGGTCGAGATGAACAGCATTTCCGCCTGCAAAGATATAGACAGCGTCACGAAGCCCCTGTTCTGCATTAACGTCGCCAATATTCTGAACGGCATCAGAGACGAGGGCGTAGCGACGTTCAGAAAGCACAGCCCGAGTTTTAAAGCCCCGGAAGCGAAAGTATTGATAGTCGACGATATTTCAACCAACCTCCGGGTGTCCAAGGAACTGATGTCACTCTATGGTCTGGAGGTCCACACCTGCCTGAGCGGGGCGGAAGCTGTCAATCTCGCGCGCGCGAACCGTTACGACATCATTTTCATGGATCACATGATGCCAGGCATGGACGGCATTGAGGCGGCGTCCGTCATACGCGCCATCGACCCGGATGACGGGTATTATAAGGCTCTGCCGATCATAGCCCTTACCGCTAACGCGATTTCAGGACAGCGCGAAATATTTTTTAAAAACGGCATGAACGATTTTCTATCCAAACCCATCGACATCCAAAGATTGGACTCTATTTTGCAAAAATGGATTCCGAAAGAGAAATTGCTCAGCGTGGAAATCGATGCTCATGACATGTCCGCGGCGGCGGATCGCGTTGAGCTTTTTGAGATATCGGGCGTGTCGGTGGAGACTGGCCTGAACAACTCCGGGGGCTCGGTTGCGGCATATCTGGATATACTTGCGTCTTTTTGCGTGGACGCCGGTGAAAAAGCGGAACAAATAGAGCGGTGCGCGGCGGATATGAACGTTGATATGTATATGGCTCTGGCTCACTCGTTAAAGGGAGCCTCG
>JAISYN010000043.1 GCA_031269915.1 Synergistaceae bacterium | reverse complement strand
CGAGTGAGTTGTACCCTGCAAGAATATCTGCTCTTTCGTTGAGTCGATGATGTTCTGTGTTTCCTGCAAATCAATATTCATTTTATTTCCCCTCTAGGTGTCAGTCTAAATTTAATTGCCACGCAAAAAGTATATCTCAATCCAAAATCTCCACTGCTCTTAATTTATGTTCCGGCGCGAGATGTGCGTAATTAATATCGGCGTGTCACACCAGTTCGCGGACTGTGTTGAGATCAACACCGCGCATCACAAGCTGTGACACGAAGTCATGTCTCATGTCGTGCCAGCGGAAATTCTCTATCCCCGCTTCTTTTAAAATCGCCTTCCAGGCGTTATAGGTATCTTACTTTTAAGGCTCGAATCGCGTTACTGCATTTTTTCAAGGCGAGCTAGAGGGTTTGACTCGATATATTCACGTTTTACAGCCCAATTGAGCGCCGCTTTCAATTCTGTCAGACGGCGATTGCAGGTTGCCTTCTTAGTTCCTGAATTCGTCTTTTCCTGCCTCCAATGCTTCATTATCCTTACAGACAGATAATCGGCTCATCCAAGTATTGTTTAAACGCCGAGCGAAGCTGTGCAACGGTAAATCATTAGCGGCATCATGTACCTGCGCAACAGATAGTTTAGCAGTGCCGAGTTTATGTGTTTTCTCTTTGCCATCTGATAAATATCGGACATACCAGACTTTTTTACCGCTTACGCCAATATAAAGACGCAAATTTTGCACACTGGCATCTGTGTACCATTATGGCTTATTTGAGTTAGGTTTGAATGAATTAACGCTCACGCACATAACATACTGACCCGTATGGTCAATATCGGAATTTATTTGATGGCTTTGACTCCTTTTATTACGTCCTCGGTGATATCTATTCCGCCGAAGAAAACATACACCCTCTCAATCACGACGGTAACGCCCCTTGATTTGGCGACCGTTTCTATCACCTTATTGATATCTTCGGTTATAGGGTTCATCACCCTCAATTCCTCTAGCCCGCTCTCTCTTCTCGCCGTGTCGATTATTTCCATCCGCTTCGAAGGATCGGTTTCTTTTTCGGCCGCATTCCGGGCCGCTTCCGATTTCTCGGTGATGAAGTCGTCGACGTATTTTTGCGATGATTCGTACTTGGGATGAGCCACGAGAATGCGCTGGGTATCTATAAACCCTATTTTATCCGTCGCCGCGTAAATCGCCGTCCCGGACAAGTTTAAAATCATGGTGAGCAACGCCAGCGTTACCAAAAATTTCCTTAAAAACAAATGATATCTCCCCCCTGAAATCGACTTACATTAACGAATACAATCCAAACAAATTATAAATGATATATTACTGTTGAATTTTACATCCATAACCACCGATTGTCCAGAATCTCGCACCGTCCGAAATCCCAAGAGGATCCGACACGCGAAACCCCGCTGTCCGCCGATAGGACAGGAGCCGGCAGTTGAGCGGACGGATCAAATTTTCGCCGCAAAAAACACGCTAAACTCGCGAAATTTTTCGGCAATTTTCCGGATAACCGTTCCGGCTGACGACGCCCGCCTCCTCTCGAACTATCGTGTATAATTTATCGTTAGGAGCCTAATGGGTGAGGATTTAAATCCTTGCGGCGTCAGCGTTTCTAAAGGGCAAAACGTCGTCCAGGCAAATTAATCAACGTTTTTTTAAATCATCGCATGAATTGGGGAATTATCGAAATGAGCGAAAAATATGACGCGGTAATTGTCGGGGCGGGGCCTGCCGGGCTTTTTGCGGCGGGCGAACTTTCGCGCGCCGGCAAAAAAGTTTTGCTGCTCGACAAGGGGCGCGGCATAGACGAAAGGATATGTCCTCTCAAAAACGGCGCGCGTGAGTGCACGCACTGCAATCCGTGCAATGTAGTGTGCGGCTGGGGAGGGGCCGGCGCATTCAGCGACGGCAAGCTGACGCTTACTCCCGACTTCGGCGGCAACCTCGAACAGTATTGCGGCAGGAAGGAGTTGACCGCGCTCATATCGGAAGTGGACAAAGCCTTTCTCATGCACGGCGCGCCCAAAACGATTTTTACCCCGGAAGGCGACATGGCCGCGCGGATAATCGACATGGCGCGAAGGGCCGGGCTCGAAGTGATACCGGCGACAATACGTCACATGGGAACCGACCGTTCCAGGGACATCCTCAAGAGTTTGTACCTCGAAACGAAAAAAACCTGCGACGTACGCACGGGAACGACTGCGGGCGAGGTATTGCTCGACGGAAACGGGGCCGCGAAAGGAGTCGCTCTCGAAAGCGGAGCCGAGATAGAGGCGAAAACAGTACTGTTAGCGCCGGGACGCGAGGGCGCTCCGTGGATGGAGGAAACCATCCGTAAACTCGGCCTGGAAATCGCGTCCCTCCCGGTGGACATAGGCGTCAGAGTCGAGGTTCCAGCCGCGTGGGCCAAGGAAATAACCGAGCAGTTTTACGAGATAAAAGCGATACTCGATACGCCAACGTTCGACGACAGAGTGAGAACTTTTTGCATGTGCCCCAACGGGGAGGTAACGACGGAATATCAATCACGCCAGTCGATACTCACGGTCAACGGTCACTCAAATCAGGACCCGTCGCACAAGACCGAAAACACGAACTTTGCCATATTGGTGTCGACAAAATTCACAAAACCGTTCAACGATCCGACGGGATACGGCAGCCACGTGGCCCGTCTCGCCAACATGCTTACGGGCGGCATTATGGTGCAGCGGCTCGGCGATCTGAAAAAAGGCCGCCGCTCTACGCGGGATCGCATAACGAGGGGACTCGTCCGCCCCACGCTGGAGAGCGCCGAACCGGGGGATTTGTCGTTCGTGCTGCCATACAGGCATCTCACCGGGATTACCGAAATGATAGAGGCCTTGGACAATATAATTCCCGGCATAAACGGCCCACACACACTGCTCTACGGGGTGGAGGTCAAATTTTTCAGCCTGAAACTTGAACTGGACAGCAGCCTCTCGACAAAAATAAAGGGGCTATGGGCGGCCGGAGACGGCGCGGGCGTGACAAGGGGGGTCGTTCAGGCTTCGGCGTCGGGCTTATGGGCGGCGCGTTCGATGGCGCAAGCTTTGGAGTAAATGAACGGACGCAGTTACGCTGACGGGGAGATATTTTTATACGGCGGAAAGCCTTACGCGCTTGCAAGCGGCATTGCCCATGAAGGTTCGCCAAGGGTCGAGGCCTCGGAAGAAAAACGCCTTGTCGTAAGAGCCCCGCTGAAAGATCGAAGAAAATTCCTCATCTACTGGTACACGTCCGAAACCGAAAAAATCGTGCGCGCGCTGGCGCCGAAGTGGTCAAAAAAACTCGGCGTGCGGCCGCGTTCCATCACTGTAAAATTCACCAGGACAAGATGGGGGTCCTGTTCCTCGTCCGGCAGAATATTTTTCAACTGCCGGATGTCCATGCTGTCGCCGGATGTAGCCCAATATATAGTGGTTCACGAACTGTGTCACCTGAAACAGATGAATCACAGCCCGAGGTTCTGGGACGAGGTTCGCTCCGCGTTGCCTGACGCAATGCCGCTGAGGCGTTCTCTGCGGGAACAGGAGCGCGCCGCCGCGCTGTAGGACCCCGAAACGAAACAGGCGGCGGCTTTCAATACATCAGACGGGCAATGTAGCTTCTGAATTTGTCGTCATAGTCAAGAGATTTATCCTCGCGATGGAGGATAAACCCGACAGGGCGAATTTGATTTTTCATGAAGACACGGCTGATGGGCGGGTCGCGCCGCGGGAAAGCCCGAATCAGCGACAACAGTCATGGATATTGCCTAAGCTATTTGGTAAATGCTGCCGCCCGGGATCGCGGTACGCGTATATTGACCGCGCTTTTTTAATATGTTATAATGATAATAATAACTTTCCAATAAAATAAATCAATTTACGAGGGGCAAAATTTCTATGCTTGATGAGAAATCAGCAACACCCCTTTACCGACAATTAAAGGACGCGATTCAGAAAAAAATACATACCGGGGAATGGGCGTATGCCGCGAAAATTCCTTCGGAAGACGAACTGTGCAGGCAGTACGGGATAAGCAGGATGACTGTCAGACTCGCCGTAAACGAACTGGCTCGGTTGGGTTACCTGTACCGCAGGCAAGGAAAGGGAACTTTCGTCTCCGTCCCAAAGATCGCTCAAAAACTCACGTCGTTTTACAGCTTCAGCGAGGACATAACGAAGATGGGGTATTCCGTGAAAAGCGACGTGCTCGAATTTGAAATCTCGACGTGCCCGCCTATGGTGGCCGAAAAACTCGAATGCGGAGGCGACGCTATCTACCTGATAAAGCGGCTTCGCTACGTCAACTCGCTTCCGTTCGCCGTGGAGACGTCATACATCCCTCACGGCAGGATCGACGGCCTCACGGCGGAATCGGTGCGCGAGTTCGGATTGTACAACACGATAGAACGTCTCTGCGGAGTGAAGCCAGACCGCGCGACGGAGGTTTTCGATGCGATAATACTCGACTCCCGGAGCGGGGAGCTTTTACGGGTAAGAAAAAATACGCCCGGCTACCACATAAACCGGGTGACAAGCTGCAAGGGGTTTGTGTTCGAATACTGCGAGACGTACGCGAGGGGCGACATTCTGCGCTTCAACGTCGTCCTCGACACGAAGCCATACATAATGCCATCACAGAATCAAGAGAAATAAGGAGGCAAACCGAAAATGATCCTCGACGGACATATCCATACCTCGAACACTCCGGAGCGGGAGTGCCGCGAATCGCTTCTGGAGAGAATGGCTGAAGCCGGCGTCAGCGGCGGAATGCTGCTGTCGATGGATCCTCTCGGCGACGGAAAATGCCTTTCGGCCGCCGAACGGCTGGACAAACTCTTCTCCATAACCGGAGGACGCCCAAATCTCTACACGGCATACTGGATAGATCCGACGGCTGACGACGCCGCTCGTCAGGTCGATCTTGCAGTTTCATACGACGTCAACGCTTTCAAGGTGATATGCTCGCGGTTTCATCCGTCGGACGCGCGTGCCATGGATACCTACAGAAAAATATCCGAGACAGGGCGTCCGGTTTTGTTTCACTCCGGCATATGCTGGGATGGGATCGACTCCGCGAATAATCACAGGCCTGGCGGTTTCGAATGCCTCATAAATATACCAAACCTGAAATTCACGCTGGCTCATGTATCGTGGCCGTGGTGCGACGAATGTATCGCAGTGTACGGCAAATTCAACAACGCGTATTACTGGAGGGACGACGTGAGCTGCGAGATGTTCGTCGACATCACCCCGGGAACGCCGCCGCTGTGGCGTGAAGAAGTCTTCAAAAAACTCTTCTGCGGGGATTACGACGTAGGACACAACGTCATATTTGGAACCGATTCCTACGCGCACAAATACAACGTCACGTGGACGAGGGATTGGATGCAGCGCGACGGAGAACTATACGAGAAATTCGGCTTGGCTGGCGCTGACGGCTTCCTAGAACACATCTACGGTCAGAATCTTCTGCGTTTTCTCGGTTTGTCCGACGAGAAATTCGAGAAAAAAGTCCCGATGGTCGCTGAATCGGCGAATGACACGCGCGTAAGAAAAATTTAGAACCATGAAACACTTTGACTGCGCGTTCATCGGCGACGTAAATCCTGACATAGTCCTCACAGGCGACGCAATGCCCGTGCCGGGCAGGGAGATATTCTGCGGTGATTTTTATCTGACGTTGGGCGGCTCTACGTCAATATGCGCGGGCGCGTTCTCCAGCCTTGGAGGGAGCGGAGTCTTTTTCGGGCGCGCCGGGTGCGATCGGATGGGGCAATTTGCGCTTGAAGCCCTGCGCGAATGCGGCGTCGACGTGTCCGGCGTCAAAACGCTCGCCGGAACGCATTCTCCTGTCACGGTGTCGTTCGGAACGCCGGACGACAGGGCGCTCGTGACATATCCCGGCACATGCGGCCTCGTGGATGAGTCGGATATTCCCGTGGATGAGATACTGAGCAGCGCGCGTCACATACATATAGGTTCTTTCTTTCTCCAGCATCATCTCGCTGGAATATTCGCCGGAATATTCGAAGCCGCCGGACGCGCCGGGATTACGACATCCCTCGACGCCGGCTGGGACCCGGAGGAGAAGTGGGATCCCACTTTGTTCGAACTGCTGCGTTTCACCGACATATTTTTCCCGAACGAATCCGAAGCGATCGCCGTCACCAAAGAACCTGCGGCGGAACCGGCGGCGCGCCGTTTGGCGGAATTTTGCCGCATTGCCGTCGTAAAACGCGGTTCGAAGGGTTCCTTCCTGAGTTCAGAGGGGACGAACCTCGAATGTCCGATATACGACGCCCGCAAAGGGAAGGACTTCACAGGCGCCGGAGACTCTTACAACGCCGGCTTCCTGTGCGCGTTTCTGTCCGGAATGCCTCTCGCCTACTGCATGAAATACGGCAGCGCCGCCGCGGCGCTGCGCATATCCGCGGACCGAAGGACACGGCCTTTCGCCTCCCTGCCGGAGGTAAAGGCAGTAGTTACGGAGGATACCGAAAGGGGGTGTCCGAACTTTCGTTGAGGAAGCGCAAAATTTTCAGTTCCTGCAACCGACGCGCGTGTAATATCGAGAATTTTCGGCCGAATGGGAAAGGAGAATATTTCAATGAGAAAACTTCCGACAATAATGCTCATTTTCGCGATTTTCACGCTGTACGGAGCGTCCGCCGCGTTCGCCGGCGTCACCGAACTGACGTTCGCGACATCGCTCTATGTAGAGGAACCTCATCAGGTGGTTCTCGACAAATTGCTGGCGAAGTACAACGAAACTCATCCCAACGTAAAGATAACCATATACGGCTCCGAGTACGCCAACTTTTGGAACAACCTCACCACGGAGATTATCAGCGGAAACGAAGCCGATATCGTTCAGATCACGCCGGATGTGATAGCGAGTTATAATTCTCTCAGAGAGGGCGGAGCTTTCGTCGAACTCTCGCCGTATATGCAAAAAACCGGCAAACCGTACGCCGCCAATCTCGTCGGACAGGATCTCTGCATGCTGGACGGCAGAACCGTGGCGCTGGCCAATTACGCGTGGGGAACGACGGGAGTGTTCTATCGTAAATCGATGCTCGAAAAGGCCGGAGTGAATCCAGAATCCATCAAGAACAGCGACGATTTTGTCAAAGCCCTTAAAACCCTCACCAAGGGCGACGCAGTTGGAATGGGCGTGGTTGTGAGCGCTCATTCATTTGTCGTTGACGAGTGGATACGCATGTTCGCCCGTGCGGTTTCCGGAGGCGTGTATTTCCCGGGGGAAGCTCCTCCTTATGATGCTGAACACATAGCGGTGAACAGCCCGGAAAATATCTGGATGGCAAAGTGGTGGCAGGAGCTAATTCTCAAGGATCGCGTATTCAAACCCGGCCCTGACAAAAAGGACGCCCGCGAACTGTTCTGGAACGGCCTTGCCGCGTTCAACCTCGACGGACCATGGTTTATCGGCATGACCGAGCAGCGCGATCCGGCAATTCTGGCCGATACCGGCCTAATACCTCACCCCGACATGATTTACAACAACAAATCGTACAAGCAGGTACCTGACATTTCTCCTTACATAGCAGCCATCAGCACAAAGAGCAAGGACATAGACGCCGCGTGGGATTTCATTGATTGGATGACGAGCGACGAGGCACAGGAGATAATCGCCGAATGCGGGATGACTCCCAACAGCAGGTCGTATTCCGAAACCGAGGCGTACAAAACCAAATATCCTCTATCGTATAAGTTTATTACTTTCCTCAGCGACGTTTACGGAAAACCGATGCAAGCGCCTAATACCGAAAAGTACAGCGAGCTTCACAACGCGTTCGTTCAGACAGGACAGAATATGTTCGGAGAGTTGGGCGCGGACCCGAAGACGGAACTGGATGCTCTTGCCGTACAGATGAAAGAGATAATGAATCGATAAACCGCAGCCGCGCCGCCGGTCCGCACAAGACCGGCGGCATATACAAGCACAGGGAGGCGTGACAGTTGCTGAAATACGACAGGAGCAGATGGGCTTATTTTTTCGTGGCGCCGCTTGTGCTTGTAATGCTTGCCGTTTTTCTATATCCGATCGTGAGAGTGGCGATGATGAGCGTGCAAGATTGGTATATGGTCCGTCCCGCAAATAACGGTGTGTTTGTGGGAAGCGATAACTATGCCCGCATGTTCGGTGACAGATATTTCAAAAATTCGGCGGTCGTTTCCATCATCTACATTTTAGTAACTGTTCCCGCCAGATTTCTGCTTGGTTTCGTGACGGCTCTCCTGCTGAATCAAAAATTCAAAGGGCGGGCCCTGGTCCGAGCGTTGGTGATAATACCATGGGCGGTGCCGGAGGCTGTCACTTGCCTTGTATGGATACTTATGTACGACAAAGATTTTGGCATAATAAATTCGGTACTCAGAAATATTGGGTTAGTTTCCCAAAACATAGGCTTTCTTCAAAGCAGGGAAATAGCGCTTCCGGCGGCTATCGTCGTCAATATATGGAAGGGTTTTCCATTCGTAGCAATTATGCTGCTCGCCGGTTTGCAGGGAATATCGAACGAACTCTACGAAGCATCGATGGTCGACGGCAGCAATGCGTGGCAGCGCCTTCGTCACATTACCATTCCCATGCTGAGGCCGGTTTCCATGATAGTGTTTCTTTTGCTTGTGATCTGGACAATTCGCGATTTTGGCATAGTCTTTCTACTGGCGAGAGGAGGACCGTCGCAAGCCACTGAGGTGTTGACGGTGTATCTGTATCATTCCGCCTTCACCAGGTTTGATTTCGGCGTCGCCTCGGCCGGAGGAATTTTGATGCTGGCGTTTGCCCTTGTGTTCTCGTTCTTCTATATCAGGATGATAAACAGGGAGGAGCGGGCACTGTGATTAAGATGAGTCTCACTGGCAGGATCGTCACGGTTTTTCTCGTAATCGCGATATGTTTTTTCGCGGTGTTCCCGTTTTGGTGGATGGTATCCACTTCGTTCAAGCCGGCTTCTGAAATATACAGTTACACGCCGTCCTTTATACCGGGCAACCCGACGCTGGACGGCTACAAAACCGTCTTCACCATGAAAACGCGGACGGTGGATTTTTTGCGGTGGACGAGAAACAGCGCTATATGCGCCTTTTCAACGTCGTTTTTCGGCATGCTGATAGCGTGCACTGGAGGTTACGCCATATCCCGGTTTCGTTTCAAGGGCAGATCTGTCATAGGGTATTCGATACTGGTAGCCGAGGTTTTACCGGCCACGCTGCTCATTCTGCCGCTTTTTATGATACTGAGCAAATTGGATATGATAAATTCGTTTGGCGGGCTGATAATAATGTACATTACTTTTGCCGTGCCGTTTTGCACGTGGATGATGAAGGGTTTTTTCGACGTGATACCGCTTTCGCTGGACGAAGCGGCTCTGATAGACGGTGCGAGCGAATTTGATGTTTTTTTCAGGGTGGTACTTCCGCTGACGCTGCCCGGCATAGCTGTCACCGCATTTTTCTCATTCATAATAGGATGGAACGAATATATGTTCGCGAGCATCTGCATGCGGGATTACGCGAACTGGACTTTTCCTGTGGGGCTCGCAAGTTTTCAGGGACAGTACAAGACTGACTGGACGATCATCATGGCAGGTTCCGTAACCGTTACGTTGCCCATAGTAACCATATTTCTGGCGCTGCAGAAGTTTCTGGTTGGAGGAATGACGGCTGGAGCGGTGAAGCAATGAACCGCGAAATGCCGACAAACAGATCGGTTTGTCCGATCGACTGATAAAATAGATAAAATCATATTTGGAGGTGTCTTGAGTGTTGAAATTTGGAATAATAGGTTCAGGCTTGAGAGGAAAACTGTTTGCAGAGACTATAAAGCAGAACGATTACGCAGGACTCCAGGCCATGTGCGATGTGAACGCCGAAACAGCCAACGAGGCCAGGAAAGCGTTCGGCGTGGCCAGCTATACGGATTTCAAAAAGATGCTGGACGAGGAAAAACTGGATGCCGTCGTGGTCGCTACTCCCGATTTTTTGCACAGAGAGCCCGTAATATGCGCTGCCGAACACGGCGTGCATGTATTGGTTGAAAAGCCGTTTGCCACTCTTGAATCGGACAGCGAGGCGATGATCGCATCCATCGAAAAAAGCGGCATAACTTGTATGGTCGCCTTCGAGAACCGCTGGAACCTTCCGATAATCACCGCCAAAAATCAGATAGATTCGGGCGCTCTGGGCGATATTCTCAACATAAATACACGGCTCAATAACATGATCACCAGCCCTACCAGTATGCTCAAATGGTCGAAAAATTCCAGCGTGGGCTGGTTTCTCTTCCCCCACATTCTCGATATGACGATGTGGTTCAACGGCGGTAAAAAAGTCGATAAAATTTATGCAGTAGGCACGAAGAAAAAGCTCATATCCATGGGATACGACATATACGATACGCTCCAGGCGACGTTGACATTCGCGGATGGAACTCACGCGACGCTTACTTCGACGTGGATACTGCCTGAATCTATGCCGCTGGGCTACGATTTGAAGTTCGAGATAATCGGCTCGGAAAACGCGATGTATATCGACACTCAGGCTCAAAGCGTTTTCTATGCGGGCAGCGATAAAATGTATAATCTTCATTCATTAAGCACGCCAATTGACGGTTATCTTACAGCGTGTCCCTGTTTCATGCTCAGGCATTTCATAAATTGCCTGCGCGAGGGGCGTAAGCCGGAGGCGGACGAGCGCCTTGGAGCTTACAATACGAGGATAATATGCGCCATACACCGGTCCGCGGACAACGGCGGAGAAATAATAAAGCTGTGATCGTCATAAATTGAGCGAAACGTCTGGGGGGCGAGGTCGTGGCGAGCATAACGCTGAAAAATATATGGAAAACGTATCCTGGAAATGTAGTGGCCGTGAACGATTTCAGCATCGAGATCGCGAATGGGGAATTTGTCGTGCTGGTAGGGCCATCTGGCTGCGGCAAATCGACAACCCTCAGGATGATAGCCGGCCTCGAGGAAATATCGGAGGGCGACCTTTACATAGGCGACAGACGAGTGAACAACCTGCCTCCCAAGGACCGCGACATTGCGATGGTGTTTCAGAATTACGCCCTGTATCCGCACATGACGGTCTACAAAAATATGGCTTTCGGCCTGGAACTGCGGCACACCGCGAAAAACGAGATCAGGGAAAGAGTCATGGAGGCGGCGCGGGTGCTGGATATAGAACATCTTCTCGACCGCAAACCCAGGGCCCTCTCCGGAGGTCAGCGGCAGCGCGTCGCCCTCGGACGCGCCATGGTCAGGAATCCCGCCGTGTTTTTGCTCGACGAGCCGCTTTCCAACCTCGACGCGAAGCTGCGGGCCTCCATGCGTACCGAACTCATCAAGCTCCACCGAAAACTCGGCACGACGTTCGTGTACGTCACTCACGATCAGACGGAAGCCATGACCATGGGAGACAGAATAGTCGTGATGAAAGACGGTTTCATACAACAGGTCGACACGCCTCAAAATCTCTACAACACGCCGCGCAACATTTTCGTCGCGGGTTTTATAGGAAGCCCCCAGATGAATTTCATAGAAGGGACGCTGGAACAGGACGGCTCCGGATACTATGTCGCGTTTGACAATGACAGGCTGCACATCGATCCGCTGGTGAAACCCGGTTCGCTTGACGGATACGGAGGGCAAAAGATATGTATGGGCATTCGCCCCGAGGACATCAGCGACGACGCGGATACCGTGTCATCGCGTCCCGGCTCGGTCTTCAGGGCGGCTGTAGAGGTAGCGGAGCCAATGGGCAGCGAGGTTTATCTATACCTCAACTATAATGGTACAATGCTCACGGCGAGAGTCGCTCCGGATACCGCATCGAAAACCGGGGCTGATGTGATGTTCGCGTTTAACGCTAAATCCGCGCATCTCTTCGATCCAGGCACGGGAACACGCATCGGGCAGTTCGACAATTCGAGGTGAAGACAATGGGCGATACCCTTTTCAAAAGGGACGAGGATTACTTTATAAAGGCGGGGGCGATCGATACCGCTCGGGAGATTGCGCATCAGCCGTTCGTCTGGCGCAAGATGGCGGATGTTCTGGCCGCGAGGCAGGGGGAGATATCCGAATTCATGGGACGCGTCCTATCCGTTCACGGGCTCAGTGTGATATTCACGGGCGCGGGATCGTCAGCTTTCATCGGAGAGAGTATGCAGATGCTGCTCTCGGCCGAGACTGGCCTGCGAATGGAGGCCCTTCACACCACCGACATAGTCGCGACGCCGGACTGCACTTTGAGAGACGTTCCGACCCTGATGGTGTCCTACTCCAGGTCCGGAGAAAGCCCGGAGAGCGTAGGCGCGCTGGAGTACGCGGCATCCCGGATAAAAAAATTGTTCAATCTTGTCATAGTTTGCAAAGAGGACAGCAACGTCGCAAATTACGCGTCAAAAACATCCGATACGCTGGTGCTCACCATGCCTCCCGAGACGTGCGACCTCGGTTTCGCCATGACGTCGAGCGTGAGTTCGATGGCGCTCGGCACGTGGTGCGCTTTCGGCGGCCGCGATATGAGCGGGAGAATATCAGGGATCGGTTCGCTTGCTTCGAGCCTCGAGTCCGAAATGGATTCGTTGGCTGATATGGCGGGAAACGCAGCCGGATGGGAATTCGACAGGGCGGCGTACCTCGGCAGCGGAGAACTGCGAGGTCTGGGGAGAGAAGCCGCGGTCAAAATGCTCGAACTTACCTCTGGCTATGTAAACGCGGCGTGGAATTCTCCCATGGGTTTCCGCCACGGGCCTAAATCCATGGTTAACGACCGAGCCGTCACCGTACATTTCATGTCCGAGCGCGCGGATACAAGACGTTACGACGATGATCTCTTGAGGGAGATGATCATGCAAAAAAAAGGAAACAGGATAATAACCGTCCGCTCGTCGAAATCCGGCGGACAGAGCGGCGTGGACCTCGACGTGGTTTACGAAACTCCGAAAGACGTAAATCCATTGATGGCGTCGTACATCAAAGGGCTGGTATTCGCGCAGCTCATGGCGTTCGAAAAATCGATAGCGCTCGGCAGAAATACCGACAATCCCTGCGAGAGCGGTGAAGTGAATAGGGTGGTCAGAGGGGTCGAAATATATCCCATCGCGCGGTGAGGGCCCATAGTCCGCGCCGCGCACGGCCGTTTTTTTACGCCCAATCCTCCACTCTGACGCCTATCACCTGAGATAGTCCGGGTTCGGCCAGCGTGACGCCATACAGCACATCGGCCCGCTCCATCGTCAGCCTTCTATGGGTCATCACGAAAATTTGGCGCTCCTTAGAGGCGTCGCGCGCGAGATCGGCAAACCGTCTCAGGTTCACTTCGTCTAAAGCGGCGTCCACCTCGTCCAAAACGGCTATCGGACACGACGCGACCTCCAGCGACGCGAAAAGCAGAGCTATCGCCGACAGCGACTGTTCGCCCCCCGAAAGCTGCGCTATACTAGCCGGGTGTTTGCCTGGCGGGCGGGCCACGACGTCGACTCCGCTGTCCCATAACGATTCGCCCTCCATCATCTCGAGCCTTGCGTCGCCGCCGGTGAAAAGCCGCTGAAAGAGCGCGTTGAATTTTTTATCTATCTCGTCAAGCGCGCCGGTGAAAACAACACGAGCCTGTTCGTCAGCATCGGATATCAAACGCTCCAGCTCTCTCATTCCCTCCCCGACGTCATCGAGCTGTTCTTCCAGGAACGAGAGGCGTTCGCGCAGGCTGCGCTCCTCCGACAGCGCTCCCATGTCGACCTCGCCCATGGCTTTGAGGCTTCTGTCGCACTCCCTGATATTCCGGCGCAGCTCGTCCAGGTTTTCGAGCGCCACCGATTCGGCTCCAGGATACGGATACTGTTCCTCCCACGTCTGGATTATCTCCATTCTCTCTCGCGCCAGCTCGGCCATCCTGATGTTCACCGAAGCGATCGCTGATTCGACGGACTGCGCGGCGAGACGCGCCGCCTCCAGGCGTGCCGTTCTCCGCTCGCGGCGCGCGGTTATGGCATCGTAACGTTCTTTGAAATCCTCCATTCCGTCGGACGCGATCAGGCGCATACGGGCGATTTCCGCGTAACGGCGCGCCAGCGCGGAAAGGTTCGATTTCGCGGCCATCATCTCGCGTTCGCACAAATCCAGCCTTTCATCCGTCTCCGATATAGATTTCGTCAGGGAACGCACCTCCGTCGCCATTCGTTCCGCGAGCACGAAACCGGAACGCAGCTTTTCCTCGGCTACAGCCGCTTTGCTTCTGAGTCCCTCTATCTCCCTCACCATGCCCGCGTCGGCCTCCGGCGTCGTCATCGATCCTGCTTCGGCGTCCAGGGCCTTTTTCCGCTCGATCAAAGCCATATACGCATGCCCGCACTCCTTGAGGGACGCCATCATCGTCTCGCGCTCGTTTTTCATCCTCGCGCGCTCCCTCGAAATTTCTTCCCTGCGCTCGTCGCACGCGCTGCGGAGGGATGAAATTTCCCTTATCTCAAACGCTATGGCGTCCTTGCGCGCAGAAGCGGCGGCTTCGGCGCCCTCCAGCCGCGTGAAATCGGCCGTGAGCGAATCGACCAAGCGCCGCGCCGCTTCGGTTTCAGCTTCAAGGCGCGAAATCTCGCTCATTATCTCCATCGCGCGTCCCGGCTTTTGCGACCGTCCCCCTGAAATTGAACCTCCAGGCTGAAAGACGTCGCCTTCGAGGGTGGCGACGGGTTGTTTGAATCCGTTTTTCACCAGCTCCTGTCCGACCTTGTAACTGTCGGCTATCAGCAGGTCTCCCATTATATGTTCGAGCGCCGGCAGCCAATGGGGTTCCGTTTTTATAAGGGCCATGGCCCAGCCGGTTATGCCCTCCTCCGGCAGCCGGTGGAAGAAGTCGCGCTGTCTCGGTTTGCACCGTTCGAGAGGAAGAAAAGTCGCGCGCCCCATATTATTTTTTTTCAGAAGCTCGATGCATTCCCCTACTTCGCTCATCGTATCAGCCAGAATCCAGAACTGTCTGCCTCCCAGAAATGCCTCCATGGCGACGGCGAGTTCGGAAGGGCATTCAAACGAATCTATCACCGTCCGCAGATTCGCCTTCACGCGCCCTAGCTTGACCGCGGACAGCAGATGCTGTACCGGACGGGGATAGACTTCCGCGGCGGCGCGTTCCTGAAATTCCGAAAGACGGTTCGACAGTTTGGAGAGTTCGCGCCTGTTCCTCTGGAGGTCGCTGGACGCGCCCTGTAATTGCGCGTATAAGTCGCGGCAAAGCGAAGCGGCGCTCTCTTGATCCTTCAAAAGCTCCTCGTGGCGCCGCTCCAGCTCGTCGAGTTCGCTCTTTACCGCTTTCATGGGATCCGTGCCGGACTCCGCGCCTTCCTTGCGTTCGCGCAGCCTCAATACGGACTCGCCGATGGATTTCATGCGCCCGGTCAAGGCGGCTGCCTCTCCGGCAACCGCTCCCCGTTCGCGGTTGAGCCGCTCGGATTTCTCGCGCTCGGCGCGAGTGCGCTCCTCAAACAGCCTTTGTCTCTCCTCCGCGTCCGAAAGAGATTTTTTGAAGGACTCTGCCTCGCCGCGCAGGGATTTTTCCGAATTTTTCTGCCGTTCCCCCTCTTTTTTGAGTTCGTCGAGTTTCCGCGCCAGTTCCGTCCTCTCTTCGGCTAACCGGGCGCCGGTCCTCGCCGCGGACATAAGGGACGAACCGTATCCATAAGCGGTGCGCGTTATGCCGGCCATCGTGTCCTTTGCCGAATCCAATTCCTTTATCTGGAGCTGCCGCGAATTCGACAGCTCGGCGATGTCGCGTTCGACGGCCTCGATGCTGCGGCTCCACCCTGAAAACCACGCTTTTTTTATCCCGGCGGCATCAGCAAGGCGCAGTTTTTCGATGCCGACGGCCTCGGCCTCTTTGTCGTTCGAGGCCCTTCTCACCCAATAGTGAAGCATCCTGTATCTGTCCAGGGCATCGATCAGATCGCGGGCGGCCTTCGCGCGCTCTACATCAGGCGCTATTTCGTCATGGCGTGATTTCAGCTCCGCAGAAAACGTTCTGAGCCTGGTATATTCCTCACGTGCCTCCGAGAGACGCGACGACGCTTCTTCCCTCCGTCGTCTGTAAATGTCTATGCCGAAAAGGGACTCCAGCAGCATACGCCTTGCTTGAGGGCGCTGCTGTATCACCTCGGCAACATCTCCCTGACCGATGAACGCGAACTTGTCCCCGCCGAGCTGCCATTCGCGTTTCACGCCGTCAAGTTCCGACAATGTGACGCGATTTCCGTCGACCGTTACGACGGCGCCAGCGTCGGACACCTTGCGGCGTATGGCGCAAACCCGCGCGCCGTCGCGAAGCTGTATGGACGCCAGCGCCTCGGCGCCGCGCGGACAGGAGGCCGAACCGTGAAAGATGAGTCCCTCCTGTTTCGTGACGCGTAATTTCGATGAATGAGAATCTCCGAGCACCCAGCGCAGCGAGTCAAGGATGTTGCTTTTACCGCTGCCGTTCGGGCCGACGATCGCGGTCATGCCAGGAGCCAGCGACATCTCGTGAGAACCTCCGAAGCTTTTGAAATCCTTAAGCTGAAGTCGTGCTATGTACAACTACGGCAGCCTCCCGCCGCTCCATCGCTTCCACCCTGTGCGCCACTCGTGACAGCGTTCCCTGGAAATCCATTTTGAATTTGTCCCACGCGTATTCGGGAGACTCCACCAGATAAAACCGCCGTCCGAATTCCTCCTCCCACATTGTGAGGTAAGTCTCCGCTATGTAACGCGCGATGGCTGGGTGAAGCTCGGTCAAAAAAGCCTCGGAATTCGAGCCGAGAACAGCCCTGCGCAGAAAACGCTTCACTTTCATGGCGACGGTTTCCTCTTTGTCGACCCAGCCCAGCCCGCCGCAAAAAGGGCAGCTCCTGCTCATTATGGAGCGCATATCCAGACGCGCTCTCTTGCGAGTTATCTCGACCAATCCAAGTTCCGTAACACCGTAGACCCGGGCTTTGCATCTGTCCGATTTGAAAAGCTCCTGCAGGGATTCGACAAGTTTGTTCCCGTCGTCCGGGCTTTCCATATCGATGAAATCTATAACTACGATACCGCCTATCGCACGCAGGCGCATCTGCCGGGCTATCTCCTCGGCCGCCTCGAAGTTCGTATGATAGACAGTGTCCCGCAAGTCCTTGGAACCTATATATTTTCCGGTATTGACATCTATTACCGTGAGAGCTTCCGTCTGATCGATTACCAGGTACGATCCGCTCGGCAGCCATACTTTGCGATCGTGAATTTCTTCAATCGCGCGCTCTATGCCATAGACGTCGAACACAGGCACGTTTCCTTTGTACAGCGACAGTTCCGGACGTGATTCGGCCGCGAAACGCTCAATGAAGGCCGAGATGTTTTCAAATTCGTCCAATGAATCGACTACTATTTCGCCTATGCTGTCAGTCAATTCGTCGCGCAGAATACGTTCCACCAACCCTATGTCCCTGTGCAGCAGGCATGGCGATGTGTTTTTTTTCGCCTTTCGCTCGACTTCGAGCCATTCCTCCATCAGCTCGCTGGTGTCGCGCGCCAGGCTTTCCTCATCGCAGTATGCTGCCATAGTACGGACTATGATCCCATAGCCTTCGGGCCTCAGTTTTCTCGCAAGCGCACGAAGGCGCGCCCTTTCGTCATCGTCCTCGATACGTTTCGAAACGCCGATGTCACGGTTTGACGGTACCAGCACCAGATACCGCCCGGCAAGCGACATCCTGGGCGATACTCTCGCGCCTTTGCCTCGGTTCGGCGTCTTCAAAACCTGAACCAGCATGTCCATGCCGGGCTTCACCGCGGCATTGCCAACGTCGTTCAGATACAAGAAACCGTTCCTGCCGTCGCCGAGACTCAGGAAGGCGGCGTTCATACCCGGAAGGACGCTGTCCACCCTCGCCTTGTATATCTCTCCCGTGCGCTGACGCTCCAACATGCGTTCTATGTAAAGGTTATCCAGTCTGCCGCGCCTGTCGAGTATGGCCACTCTCATCTCTTCGGGGTCGATTACATTTACTATAAGTTTCATATCTCGTTCTTTAGTATTCTGTTCATTATTATTCATTATGACATTTCCCCCGTCAACGGCGCTACTTTCATTGCGCCGGCATCCCAGATACCCACCGCCGTGCGGGTTATCGACAATTCGCTCCATCCCGATACCAGAGAAGCGGCGGCGAGTGTTTTTACCATTTTGGACGCTCCCGTGCGCTCTAAATCCGTTACGGATATCAAAATTCCGTTACCATCGGTTTTCAAGGAGAGAATCGCTCTCCGTTCCCCAAACTCCGCGCCGAGGGCGCGCATTGCCTCGCGAAGCGAAACTCCCCTCACGGGCTCAATTATATATGATGCGGCCCGGCAAAGTTTGTTCAGTGAAACCCCGCTGGTCTCGTTCGCGCATAAAATTCCGAAGCCCTCCGTTATGAAACGCCGCCATCGCTCCAGCGAACCGCCGTCCCAATCCTCAAACCAGAACTCCGCTGGTTCCATCAAACCTATAACGCCGACTGGAAGCGGCGGGCCGAACTCCGTTTTTGGACGCCGAGTAAAACCTTGAGTGAGTTCCATTCCGAGCCCGGCTCGCCGAGCCGCTCTCGTGAACAAAATAGGAAGCTCCGCGTGGGGCACGAAGAGCGCTCTGCCGCGTTTTGAAAAGTGGATTTGAACGCGAGGCATCCTCAGTCCCCTTCGCCGGGCGCAGCGGCGCCCCCGCAACCCGGGAACAACCCTTGCCATCCGCAGGCGTTGCAAGCTCCTTTGGCGCAGTCCGGGGTGGATTCTCCCTTCATCGCGCGCTCCCGCTCCAACTTCAAAAACTCCTTAGTGACGCGAACGTCTATGACGTCCCACGGCAAGGGTTCGTCGCTATTTCTCTTCCTTGTGGCAAAATATTCCATGTCGATGCCGAGATCCCGGAACACGCACTCCCACCGCGCCATATCGAAACACTCCGTCCAACCGTCGAAGCGGGCTCCTCTGCGCCACGCCTCCAGCGCCGCCATTCCAATCGACGCGTCTCCGCGGGCGAATACGCCTTCTAAAAACGTCTGACTCGGTTCGTGATAGGAGAGCGAAATTTTTTTGCTCTTTATTCGTCCCTTTATGTACCTTCCGCGCTCCCGCAGTTCGTCTCTCGACATTTGCGCCTCCCATTGGAAGGGCGTGTGCGGCTTGGGCACGAAACCAGCGACGGAAACGGAGACGCCGCCCTTCCTCCTGTTTGCCCTGGCGCAGCGAACGGCTCTGTCGGCTATGTCGATTATGCCGTCCAGGTCGTCGGTCGTCTCCGTTGGAAGCCCCATCATAAAATATAGCTTCGCCTTTTCCCATCCATGTTTGAAAGCCGCGTCGAGCGCCGCGTCTATCTCGTCGTCCGACAGCCCTTTGTTGACGACTTGCCTCAGCCGCTCGCTTCCCGCCTCGGGAGCGAACGTTATGCCTCCGTGTCTCATGGCTTCGAGGCCAGACGCGAGTTCAACGGAGAACGAATCCATTCTGAGGCTCGGGAAACTGAGCCTGACATTGTTTTTTTCAAGATAATCTCGCATGGAGGACATAAATTCGTTCAGTCCCATCCAGTCGCAGGTGGACAGGGATAAAAGAGCGGCTTCGTCCCAGCCGGTGTAACGCAGCAAATCTTTGAGCTGGGACTCCACGGACTCCGCGCCGCGTTCACGCCGAGGTCTCCCGATCATGCCAGCCTGACAGAACCTGCACCCTCTCGTGCAGCCTCTCGAAACCTGAATGGCGGCCCTATCATGGATTATTCCGATATTAGGCACAATCATCGTCCGATGAATGAAACCCTCGTCCAGATCGTTCACTATCGCGGCGCTTGCCCCTCCCGCGCCGGGCACATAGACGCTTTCGAGCCGGGCCAGCGCGTCGAGTTTTTCAGCCCGTCCACGCCCTCTAAGTTCGTGCAGCACGGCGAGAATTTTCGGCGCCGTCTCCTCTCCGTCGCCGATGCAAAACGCGTCGAAGAAAATTTCAAACGGCGCCGGAGCGCAAGCGCCGCTTCCGCCGCCTATCACTATGGGGTCGCCGTCATCTCTGTCGGCGCTTAAAATTGGGATGCCCCCCAGGTCAAGCATTGTAATAATATTCGTCGCGCACAATTCATACTGAAGCGTAAATCCGACAGCGTCGAAATCGCGCAGAGGGCGCCCGCTTTCAAGAGCGCCGAGCGGCATGCCGGCGCGCCGCATAGCGCCCTCCATATCGGGCCACGGGCAGTACGCGCGCTCAGCGTCGGCGTAATCAAGCGTCTTTATAAGGGAATACAATATCTGATATCCGAGGTAACTCATACCGACCTCGTAAACATCCGGGAACGCGAGACACATCCGTGTGAGCCTGGGTCCGTAAGCAGGGTCTTCAGCGGCAAAAGTTCCCCATTCTCCGCCCGTGTATCGTCCGGGCCGCTTGACCGAGGCTAGCAGAGGAAAAAGCGGGCCTGTCATTTTTTCATGAATCATCCGTTCGCAAACCCCTTAATTTTAATTACAGATCAACTCATCTACTACGAGTTGATCTGTAGAAAAACATCAGTACTTCACGTTGAGCGCAACACGATGCTGTGTCCCAAAATCACGAAACCTGCGCGATCTTCTCCTTTGCCGAGGATATCGCCACACTCTGAGCCAGAGCCAGACCGATCCCCACCATCAGCAGCGAACTGCCTCCGTAACTGAAAAGCGGCAGAGGAAGGCCCGTTATGGGCGCAAGCCCCATGCTCATGGCAATACTCTCCATTACCTGAAACCACATCCACGTCACGATTCCCACACAGAGCAATTTGGCGCTTGTATCTTTTGTGCGGAACGCGCCGCGCAAAATTCTCCAAAAGAGGCCCGCAAAGAGCGCCACCACCAGAACCCCTCCCACGAAACCAAACTCCTCGGCAAATACGCTGAAGATGAAATCAGTCTGCGGTTCGGGCAAAAAATGCAGCCTTCCCTGTGTTCCCTGTAAAAAGCCCTTCCCCCACAGCCCTCCCGAACCCACGGCTATACGTGACTGTATGACGTTATACCCGGCGCCCTGCGGATCGATATACGGGTCGAGAAAAACTATGAGCCTCAGTTTTTGATAATCATGCAGGGTATTCCACAGAAACGGCATCGAGCACAACGCCGCCGTCACAATCCCTCCCAGATATTTTCCGGGAGTTCCGGCCACCGTCAGCAAGGCAAATATTATGGCCACATAGACCAGCGCGCTGCCGAGATCCGGCTGTAACAAAACCATCAGGACGCTTACGCCCGATAGTATGAGCGCGCCCGCCAGATTTTTGATATTTTTCGGAGGATTCCGCGGACAGAAACGTGACAACATCATTATGAGAGTGACTTTGCCGAGTTCAGCGGGCTGAAAGCTGACGCTGCCGAAATGAAACCATCTCTCAGTTCCTTTGGAAATCACTCCGCTCATGTCCAGCGCTACAAGGGCGAGAAGTGTTGCCCCATACGCC
>JAISYN010000033.1 GCA_031269915.1 Synergistaceae bacterium | reverse complement strand
TCCTTCTCGACGAGCCGACGAGCGGGCTCAACATAGAGGAAGCCGACAAGCTGATGGGTATAATCCGCGGCCTGAAGGAAAAGGGCATAACCGTCATCTATATCTCGCACCGAATAAATGAGGTATTGAACGTCAGCGACCGCATCAGCGTGATGAGGAACGGCCGTTACATAGGCACCTACGAGAAGGGCGAGGTCGGCGACGAGGCGTTCCTCATAGGCAAGATGGTCGGCCGCGAGATCAAGGAGTCGATGTATCTCACGCGGGCGGCGTCCGCGGCAACGGGCGAGGTCGTGTTCGAGGCCAGGAATTTGACGAAGAGAAAATCCGTTCAGGACGTCTCGTTCGAGCTGAAGCACGGCGAGATACTCGGTTTTTTCGGCCTGGAAGGCTCGGGGACGGGTGCGCTGTCGCGGATAATATTCGGGCTCGACAGGCTCGACAGCGGGGAGATATCGCTCAAGGGCGGGCGCCTCGCGCGTCCGAACCCCAGCGGCATGACCGGGCGCGGGATCACCTACCTCAACAACAACAGAAAGAGCGCCGGGCTTCTGCTTCGGTCTCCCGTCTCCGACAATATGGCGATTCCGGTGCTGTCCGACCTCACGAAGGGCATATTCATCGACGGCGGCAAGGTCGTGGAATACGCCGTGCGCTACATCAGGGAGTTCAACATAATGGTGAACTCGGTATGGCAGAAGCCGATGAACCTGTCAGGCGGAAACCAGCAGAAATTGATGTTCTCGATGTGCCTCGAAAAACAGCCCGAGATTCTGATACTGAACGAGCCTACAAGAGGCGTGGACGTTGGGGCGAAGTACGAGATTCACAGGTTCATGGCCGATTTGGCCGGCAAGGGCGTGAGCATCATGGTGTTCAGTTCGGAGATGCCCGAACTCATCAATCTCGCCGACAGGATAATAGTCATGCACGAAAACAGGGTCACCGCCGAAATAAAACGCGGCGCCTACAGCGAGGAAAATATACTCACTGCCGCGTCCGGCTACTGATTTTTTATATAAAAAGGCGAAACGGAGGCGCTACAATGCAAGATGGGTGCAATCCGCCCGTTCTGGAGACAAAAAAACAGTTCGACGCCAGTTCTTTGACGATAATTCTTTTGACTTGCGGGTTGTTCTTTTTTTTGGCGGTCACGAGCGATACTTTTTTTTCGTTCGGCAACCTTCAGAATTCGTTCAACAATCTGCAATCCATTCTTTATGGCGTATCCATCGATTTCTTCGCCGCGATCGGTTTCACTTTTCTCATAATCATGGGTGAACTCGACCTGTCGGTGGGCTCTGTGGCGGCGTTCTCCGGGATGTTCACGGGATACCTGATGCGCGTCAAGATCCCGCTCGCGCCGGCGATAGCGGCTTCGCTCTCTGTCTGCGTGATAATCGGCCTCGTCAACGGATTTCTCGTCGTGAAGTTCAAGGTCCCGAGCATGATGATAACGCTGGGCAGCATGACGGCGGTTCGCGGTATGGCCGACGTACTCTGTTCCAACCTGTACACTTACACGTATCCCAGAGCGTACCAGAGAATCTCGAAACTCAGGATAGGGTCGGGCGCCTACGCCGTGTTCGCGGTGATAGCCATCGTATTTGTAACGGCGGTCATACTGGAAATTCTTTTGAAACGCGCGTCCGTCTTCAAGAAGATGTACTATGTCGGCGAGAATATCGAGACGGCCCGCGTTTACGGCATAAAATCCGGCCAGCTCAAAATTGCGATATTCGCGATATCGGCCTTCACGGCCGGAATAGGCGGCATCTACATGGGCGCGCGCCTTGGTTTCGCCGAGACCGCTATCGGATCGGGCCTCGAATTCAAGGTGCTGACGGCCGCCGTCCTTGGTGGCGCGAGCCTGAGCGGAGGCAAGGGCAGCGTCCTGCGGACGGGCTTCGGCCTGATATTTTTGGCGCTTATCCTCAGCGGGGTGATAATCAACAACATAAATCCGCTGTACCAGCAGCTCATCATCGGAATAATGCTCGTCGCCGCGGTGTTCATCGACACCAGGGTGAGTCTGTCGTCCGAGCGCGGCGCGAGCCGCGGAACGGGCGGGGACGCGAAATGAGCGTGCTGCGCGACGCGGTGTCCCGCGTGTTCAAACGCCCCGAGATAGTATCCGCCGTCATGTGCGTCCTGATGGCCGGCACGCTGGCGGCGACCAGCCCGCACTTTTTCAACCCCTACAACATCGAGTCGCTCGTGGCGAGCGTTTCCCCGGAGGGTATAGTCGGGTTGGGAATGATGCTTCTATTGATAACGGGCGTGTTCGATCTCTCCGTCGGCTCTGTCATGTGCCTCGGCGGTCTCGTCGCCGCGATGGCGCTCACGGCCGGATATTCGACGCCAGTCTCGGTGTTCCTGGGCCTCGTCTCCGGGGCGGCTGTGGGGCTCGCTAACGGACTGTTGTCGGAACATGCCGGCGTGAACCCGCTCATAACGACTCTCGGCTCCATGTATATAGTGCGCAGCATAACGGAACTCATAATCGTGAAACAGGGACAGACAGGTTATTCCAACCTCCCGGCGAGTTTCACCGCTTTGGGCCAGGGAAGGTTGTGGGGCGTGCATTACATGTTCTGGATAATGATAGTCCTGGCGGTCGTGTTCACGATAGGGATAACGATGACGCCGTGGGGCCGCAGGCTTTTTTTCATCGGCGGCAACGAGCAGGCCGCCGTCGCGATGGGTATAAATAAAAAACTCATCAGGATATGGCTCTACATATTGGCGGGCATCCTGTCGGCGCTCGCCGGGATACTCGTAGACGCGCGGGCGGGAGCCGCCACGCGTTACATCGGTCAGAAATCCCACATGAACGTCATCGTAGCCTGCGCCATCGGCGGCGGCAGCCTCATGGGGGGCAAGGGCAACATGATAGGGGCCATGTTCGGCGCTCTCTTTCTCTCGCTGTTGAGCAACGCCTTCAACCTGTACGAGATAAATCAGCAGATACAGACCTTGACGTTGGGCGCGGTGCTGATAGCGGTCGTGACGGTGGACGGATATCTTCAAATTCGCAAGAGGAGGGCGCTGGGCAAGGAATAGCCCGTTTTTAAGGAGGGGATGTGAAGCGGCAGGGGAATCTGCAGGCGCGCGGCGGTGTTCGGTTTCGGAGAGACAATTTCAGAAGGAGGAAAGTATTATGAAAAAAGTGTTGGCGTTGATGGCGGTTATAATGGCTCTTTCGGTATGCGCGGCGGCTTTCGCCGAACCGCAGGTGACGTACAAGAACAACCCGGCGGGCAGGACGTATTATCTCTGCTCGTCTCATAACGCGCACGCTTATTTCGCGGATTCCCACATAGGGCTCAGGTACGCGGCCGAATATTTTGGCGTCAATATAGTCGCTCTTGGCCCGGACGGATGGGATACGGCCGAGCAAGCCAAGGCCGTGGAACAGGCCATAGCGAAGAGTCCGGCTGGAATAATCACGCGTTTCTGGGACGCTTCCCCCCTGGCGGCCGTCCGCAAGGCGACCGAGGCGGGAATCCCCGTCGTCGTCACCGAGACCAGGATAGGCACTTCCGCCGCTGATATCGGCGGCGCGCTCGCTTACATCGGCCTCGACAACAAACAGAACGGCAAGGACACGGCGGCCGAGCTGGTCCGCATCGCCGGAGACAAGGGCAAAGTCGTTTGCATGGGCAACTGGGGCGCTTCCAATACCGACTCCAAACTCGCCGGCGTCAAGGAATACCTCGCGGATTATCCCGGATGGGAGATAATAGCCGAGGTCGACGACAAGGCCGACGCGACGGCCGCGATAG
>JAISYN010000313.1 GCA_031269915.1 Synergistaceae bacterium | reverse complement strand
GACGCCGAGGAAAAGGCAGGGATTCCCATCGGCAACCTGAGTTCGCAGCTATTCGCGAACCTGTATCTTGACGTGTTCGACAAGTACGTCAAAGAAACCCTAAGGGTGCACCGCTACATGAGATACATGGACGACTTCTTGATTCTGTCGAACGACAAGGAAGAATTAAAAATCCTGCTGTCGAAGATAGAAACGTTTCTCTGGCACCGGCTCCGCCTCCGGCTGAACCCTAAGACCACGATAATAGACGTATCGAGCGGTCTGGATTTTTGCGGCTATCGGCACTTCGCAACGCATAAGAAGGTGAGGAAGCGTTCGATAAAGAAGATGTTCCGCACAGTGCGAGCCTACAAGAGGGGTAAAATCAGCGCGGAGAAAATCAGGATGTCGCTGGCGAGCTGGCTGGGACACATCGGCTACGCGGATAGCTGGCGCACAAGGCAGAGACTGCTCGCGGAAATTTACGGCAGCCGACCGCATGACAAAGAATAGAACACGAAACATGGAAACCGCTCTGGAAGGGGCGGTTTTTTAGTGGAGGTGGCAAAATGAACGAAAAAACAATTGATGTTTCAAAAGATTTCAGTCAATATCCAGCAGGTCGATACAAGAGCGATGGTTTATATTCAGGCGAAGCCTTTCGTGAAATGATATCTGCCGCATTGAGGGAGAACGATAGGGTAACAATTTTACTTGACAATGTTACTGGTTTTGCAGCTTCCTTTTTAGAAGAAGCGTTTGGCGGATTGTTGAGAGAGGGTTTTACTTTGGAGGAAATTAATCAAAAAATGAGACTAAAAGCCGACGGGTATAACAAGGTTTATATTCCGAAAATTAATTTGTATTTAAGAGAGGCCGCAAACTGACCAAAGCGAATCCTCTTCTGGAGAAGCTAATACCATTCAATATAATGTGCCGCCCCTCCGAGGGCGGCTTTTTTAATGGAGGTGATACAAATGCATGATATCTGCCCGGAGTGCGGCGGCAGAATGGTTCATTCCGAGGGGTGCATGATTTGCACGACCTGCGGATACACACCGTGCAAATAGGAGGGATGACAATGGGAGACCTGTCAAAGGATTTCAGCAAATCGGAATTGACATGTAAGTGCGGTTGCGGGCTCTTCATCAAAAGCGCTCAACTCGTGTCTTTGCTCCAGAAGATCAGGGACGCGATGGGAAGGTCGATAACAGTGACCTCCGGCACCCGGTGCACGCTCCATAACAAGCGGGTCAAAGGGGTGACGGCTAAGACGACCATCCCGACCAAGGGCGCCCCCGGAGAGCCGAAGGACAGCAACCATACCCACGGCACGGCGGCGGACATAGTGTGTTCCGGAATGATAGCGGACGCGTTGTGGATACATGTCCGCTCCATGTACAAAAAAGGCCGGCTCCCGGAGCTTGCCGGGCTCGGACGCTATGACAGCTTCTGCCATGTCGACGTCGATCCGAAAGTGCCTGGACATCTCCGCGAGTGGGACGATCGAGAGAAGCGGTGAGCGGGTTTGCGCTGGCTCTCCCGCCTCCCGATGCGGAAGCCGCTTGTCGCGCTTGCGACGGTGATGTTTCTTTTCATGTTCCTGCGCGCGCACGTGACCGGGATCGACATCCCGCCGAACACCGCCGGCGTCGCCAGCACGTTTATCGGCGTCGTGCTGGCCGGGTATTTCGCGTCGAGCGCGTATGAGGCGGCTTGCCGCAGCGTAATAAAGGAGGAGGATGATGGGAAAGATGAAAACGGTTAAAAAGGTTGTGTTTGCGGCGCTTATCGCCGGGGCGGTCTGCGGGCTGCTCTATATTTTTTTGACCTACGTGCCGCCCGGCGTCGACGTCCGGCAGGTCGACGGAACCGTCACGAGCGCGGACGCGCGGACGGACGAGTTCGCGGCGGAGATTCAGGAACACCGGCAGCAGGTGATAGAGAGGACGGTGATGATACGTGAGAAAGTGCAAGCTGAAATTGGCGTTCTTGACGCTGACGGTCTTGCTCTTGCCGCTCTTTCCGAGATTGAGCTGTGGCGCGGAGGCTCCGGAGATAATACTCCGGCGCGTGCCTCCGGGCTGGACAGCGGAGAGCGAGGGATATTTCATGAACGCGGAGGCGCTGTCGAGCCTTACCGCCGCCGCGAAAACATACCGCCTTGAGCGTGACGCGTGGGAAAGTGCATACCGTGAACTGTCCGAGCAGTCCGAGGGATATGCCGCCGACATGAAAAAATCCCTGGACACGCTGCGCGGCCAGCTCGACGAGGAAAGGGAAGGATGGAGGGCCGCCGTCCGGCGCGCGAAAAGTCCTGGGTTCGGGGTGTTCGCCGGCGTAGGGTACACCGGCGGCGGCATTGAGGCGGTTGTCGGCGTGGGCGTTGTTTGGAAAATATTTTGAGAGGTGACAGAAAAATGGAAGACGAACAGCACAACGACGACACCATGCGACGACTTATATGTATTGTCGAAGAGCAAAACGGGAAAGTCATAACGACATTAACCGAGCATAGCGTGCGGCTTAAAACAATGGAAACCGCCGTGGAAGAGCTGAAAGAATCTATCGACTCCGTGAGGGAAACCGTGGACGAGATACGGCTTCAGCGTGCCGCCGAAAGAGGCGTGATGAAAGGCTGGCTGGCGGCGTCCGCGGCGCTGGGAGGTTTTATCGCGTGGGCGCTGGAACACGTGAGCCTCAAGGGACTGTTCAAGTAAACTGGAAAGAAGGCCAACCGCCGGGATAATGCCCGGTAGTTGGCCTTCTTTTTTTTTGTGCTTTTTCATACCCTCAAAGGAAAATTTTGAAAAGTTTTGCTTCTCATTGTTTTATGTTTCCGTATGCTTCCATCCCGTGTCGGAATGAAAAAATTTTACAACTATTTTCCAAAAAGTCAAGAGTTCCTTGGCACTTGCCCAAACCTAGCCAAAACCGCAGACCGCGGCTGGGATTATCATAGCGAAGAACCTCCCCTCAATTCATCCAGGTAGTCCGCCCACCATTGCATCATCTTCCGGCGTTCGGGGAGGTATTCGGCGTAGTTATAGGCGGCGCGGACGGAGTTACCTTCGACGTGAGCGAGCTGACGTTCTATCCAGTCAACGTTGAAACCATTCTCGTTCAACAAGGTGCTCGCCATGCTCCTGAAACCATGTCCAGTCATCTCATGTTTTTCAAACCCCATCCGGCGCAGTGAAGCGGTAACGGCGTTTTCGCTCATCGGACGGCTGCCGTCTGGTGTACGACCGGACGGGAAAATAAAGCGCCCATGCCCGGTTATTGTTCTTATTTCGTCTAGTATAGCTATGGATTGTCGCGCCAGAGGCACTATGTGCGTGCGGCGCATTTTCATTTTATTTTCTGGAATACGCCATTCTTCTTTATTCACGTCAATTTCGCTCCACTCTGCCCTGCGCAGCTCTCCCGGTCTGACAAAAGTGTAGGCCTGAAACATCATCGCATATTTAATAATCGCTCCATTGTATCCTTCGATAGACCGCAATAACGCTCCAATTTCTTCCGGCTTGGTGATAGATGCCTGGTGTTTGACGGTGGTTGTTTGCAACGCGCCCTTCAAGCCACCAGTCGGATCGTTTTCGCAATACCCGGAAGCGATGGCGTATCTGAACACGCGACCGCATATCTGGCACACCCGGTGAGCCATGTGAATATGTCCGGTTGCCTCAATGCGCCGAAGAACGCGCAATACATCGACGCTGGTGATATCGGCTATAGGTGATT
>JAISYN010000296.1 GCA_031269915.1 Synergistaceae bacterium | reverse complement strand
CCCGAGAAACCGAGCAGTTCCCCGCCGTCAACGAATATTTTCACGTGCTTTCCGTTCCTGCCAAGCGGTTCGGCGCATATATCCCCGCGGTGGGCGCAGTACAGTTTGGGATGAGGATTGTCGACCCCGAACGGGCCCAAACGTTCCGCGTCCTTCCATGAAGCCAGATTCAGATCCGCCGGAGACCATCGGAGAATATTTTCTTTTTCATATATCCGCTCCGCTTTCGACAGTATGTCCTCCAGTTTATCCCGCACCTCGCGCCATTTCGCGGAATCCACACTGAATCCCGCCGCCATGCGGTGACCGCCCCAATTGGAAAAATCGCTTGAGATGGGAGAAAGTATGGCCTCGGCGTCGACGCCCGGAGGGACTCTGAGCGTTCCCCGAATCAGAGAGAGGCTCGCCGGCGCCGCGAGGACGACAGGCGCGTCCCGCGCGCAGCATACCTGGCTCGCTACGCTCGAAAGAACGCCGGCCGGCCAATCCTCGCCATACATTACATGTTTACGGCCGGAGCCCATGGAAGTCCGTTCGATGTCGCTCATTATCTTAGCCGACATGTCCCGCCGGTGCTTGTTAAGGTATATCAGGTGCTGCACGTCTTTTTCTATCTCGCTCTTCGGGAAAAATATCCTCATGGATTTATCCGCGATCTCCAGACGTCCCGCCGCGTTGAGGCACGGGATGAGCCGCATGGAGAGCGCGTCCGTATCGAGAGATTGGTTTTCAAGTTCAACGCCTCGCATCAAAGCTCGAAGGCCCGGTCTCGGACGCGCCCGCATGACCTCCAGCCCTTCGCGCACAATGGCCCTGTTTACGGGGCTCGACATCGGAACGCAGTCGGCCACTGTCGCCAGAGCCGGAAGGTCCAGGCTGTCCAGAAGCCATTTGCTCGGGGCGAGTTCATTCTTCCACGCCCAACTCCATACCACGCCTGCCGCGCAAAGATCGCGAGCGATGTCGTTCCCGTCCACATGGGGATTGATGAGAGCGTCTCCCTCCGCTGTAGCGCCGCGCGCGAGATGATGGTCGAATATCAGAAGGGGGATTCCGTATTCTTTCGCCATTTTCGCCGCTTCGATATTCTGCGTCCCGCAGTCGACAACCACCAGCAGGTCGCATTTGCATTGAGATTTGGCGATCGTTTTAACTACTTCCGGATGAAACCCATAACCTTGGTTGTATCTGTGGGGGATATAATATCTCACCCTCGCTCTGCGCAGCATCGCGAGTTCCAGCATGAATGCCGTGGCGGAAATTCCGTCCACGTCATAGTCGCCGTAGACTACTATACTGCTGTTTTCCGAAACTGACGACCACAGAGACGCCGCAACGCCCGAAGCCGCGCCGAGATCGACGTGTTCCATCCAACAGCCGAGATCCGGTTTTATCCATCGTTTGACTTCAGCGCCGCACGCGCCCGGCTTTATCCCGCGCATCGACAGAAGCGACGCCGTAAAGAGCGAACAGCTCGCCTCTTCCGCCACTGTGCGGGTCAGACTGTCCGGCTCCCATACGCGTAATTTTTCCTCAGGACAGGACGGGATCAAACCGTGAAAGTCTCCTTTTTTTCATCGTCTTCACCGTTCTGGGGAGCGCCGTCGCCGGAAGTTTCCGTCGTTTCAAGGTTCGCTCCGGTATCGGGGGCGAATGTTTCCCCTCCCCCGGCGAGTTCGGGGAATGTTTGCGATTGGCTCTCTTCCGTCTTCGCCGCGTCACCGCCGACAAAAAAAGAACCGTATAAATTTTTGAGAAACGACGGGGCGCCGCCTCTGTTTTTTTTATTTTCCGGTTCCGCCGCCGCTTGGACGGCCTCATCGGGCGTTTTGTCCCCGTTGGGCGTTTTTTTACAGGGTTCGGTTTTACAGGGTTCGGGTTCCTGGGGGTTCTCCGGTATCCGCGAGTGAAAACCGGCGGTTTCGCCTATGTGCTGCAGCGTGGTCAGCAGAGATTTTTTTTCGTCCTCAAGTTCGGCGATTCTTTTTGCCGCCTCACGGTTTTTCTTCCTGTTCGCGGCGTACAGTTCAAACGACGCGGCCACTGAAAAAAGCCACATTATAAGAGCGCCCGCCGCAAATAAAAATATCTCCCATATCCCCTGCGGAAAATCATGCTCGAGGCTCAGGAAACGCACCGATATCTCTCCGGTATTCGAGAACGCATAAACCGCCGATAACAGAATCGCCACAACTATTCCCAAGAGATAGCTTCTCATTGGCGCCGCACTTCCTTTCATGATATCGATTTCGATTATAACACAAAGAGAATCCGCAATCCCGCGCATGAAAATTCCCGTCAAAATAACGATAATACGATTATAATTGTTCTGTGTCATTATCGCGTAATTTTATTACACAAATTCGTTTGAGGAGGAATTCATATGTCAAAAATCACCGAACTTCTTGGAGAAAAAGCCGAAAGCCTGTTAAACCACAAGTGCGCCGTCGATAAATCGTCCTTGACGCTTCCGGGTCCCGATTACCTCGACAGAGTATTCGCGGCGACAGACAGATCCAACAGAGTGCTGGGCTCCCTCGCTTCCCTTTTCAACAGCGGAAACCTCGCCGGGACGGGATATATCTCCATTCTCCCCGTCGATCAGGGAATAGAGCATTCGGCCGGAGCGAGCTTTTCTCCCAATCCGATGTACTTCGACCCCGAAAATATCGTAAAGCTGGCGATAGAAGCCGGATGCAGCGCGGTCGCCAGCACCCTCGGCGTGCTTGGCATGACCGCGCGAAAATACGCCCACAAGATACCGTACATTGTGAAGATAAATCACAACGAACTGCTCACCTACCCCAACAAGAGCGATCAGATTCTCTTCGCGTCGGTCGAACAGGCTTGGAATATGGGCGCAGCCGCCGTCGGCGCGACCATCTATTTTGGCGGCGAAGAATCGGGCCGCCAGCTTCAGGAGGTAAGCCAGGCTTTCGAGCGCGCTCATGAACTGGGCATGGCCGCTATTCTGTGGTGCTATCTGCGCAACGACGCGTTCAAGACACAGTCGAAAGATTTTCATCTCTCCGCCGACCTCACGGGACAGGCAAACCATCTGGGAGTGACGATAGAAGCGGACATAATAAAACAGAAACTGCCGGAGAACAACGGGGGATTCCAGGCCCTCAAATTCGGCAAGTACGCGCCGCAGATGTACGACACGCTCTGCTCCGACAATCCCATCGATCTGACCCGTTATCAGCTTTTGAACTGTTATTCGGGCAGAATCGGGCTCATCAATTCAGGCGGAGCCTCCGGCAAAAACGACCTTGCCGAAGCGGTGTTCACCGCCGTGGTAAACAAGCGCGCCGGGGGCAGCGGGCTCATACTGGGGCGCAAGGCGTTCCAAAAGCCGTTCGCGGAGGGCGCGGAACTGATCAAAACCGTTCAGTCCGTATATCTCGACAGGGAAATAACCGTAGCTTAAAAGGGCGCGCGCGGTCCGGCCGCTCCGGCGGCAAGGACCGCGCGTTCTTTTGCTGGAATTGCCTCACAATCAGGATTGTCCCTCCAGCGCGTCACGTTTCGCGGATACGAACCATTTTTCGTCGCGGGCAATGTCGGCGACGCGAAAATTCTCCTCGCCGTGCTGCCGGGTACCGAGGTATTCCCCCGCTCCCCGGAGTTTCAAGTCTTCCTCCGCTATTTCAAAACCGTCGCGGCATCTCAGCAGGACGCCGAGCCGTTCGCTGTTTTTCAAATTCCGCGCCGAGTCCAGCAGTACGCAGACTCCGGAGCGCTCTCCCCTCCCGACTCTTCCTCTCATCTGGTGAAGCTGCGACAGGCCATAGGACGAAGCCGACTCGATTATAATGATATTGGCGCCCTCCACGTCGACTCCGACCTCTATGACAGTGGTCGAAACAAGTATCCCCGCCGTATCCGAAAAACGCTCCATTCCGGCGCTTTTTTCGGCTTCCGTCATTGTTCCTGTAATGACTTCGACGGAAATTCCTCCGATATTGCGCTTTATATCGCGCGCGCGGCCCGTGACGGATGAATCCCCGTCCGCAAACGTCCCGCCGTCGCCTATCGTCGGACACACCCAGTAACAGCGTTCGTTGGAAGTTTTTATCCTGCTTTCCAAAAATTTATAAAGCTCTCCAATGTGGTTGTCGCTCACCAATCGGGTGACTATCCGTCCCTTGCCCGGGCGCGTTCCCATCTGCGTATACGCTATGTCGCCGTAAAAAGCCATGCGCAGCGTACGCGGGATCGGGGTAGCGCTGGTCATCAGCAAATGAACTCCCCTGTTGACGGAGGAAACCTTGTCGCGTTGAAGTACGCCGAATCTCTGCTGTTCGTCTATCACCAGAAGCCCCAGGGATTTGAACGCGACTCCGTCGCTCAGCATGGCGTGAGTTCCGATGAGAATATCGATCTCGCCGTCTCTGAGTTTCCAGAGCAGTTCGTCTTTCGCCGCGCGCGGCGTGCCTCCCGATATCGCGGCGACACGCACGCCCAGCCCGGACATGTATTTTTCGCAAAACCCGAAAAACTGACGGGACAGTATCGTCGTCGGAACCAGTATGGCCGCCTGATATCCCGCTCCCGCGCAGCGAATCGATGCCGACGCCGCGACCGCCGTCTTTCCGGAACCCACGTCTCCGACGACGAGCCTGTTCATCGGAACCGCGGAGTCCATATCCCCCGATATGTCCGACAGCGCTTTTTTTTGCGAATCAGTGAGTTCAAACGGCAGCCCGGAAATACAACGAGCCTGCAACTGTTCTCCGCTTCCCATCGGATGAGCGGGAAACAGGCTTCGCTGTTTTTCGCGCTCGGCTATGAGCAGTTGATTTTCAAAAAAATCCTGGTACGCCAGCCTGTCTCTGGCTCTTTGTATATCTCCCGTGTCCGAAGGGGCGTGAATTCCCTTAAACGCTTCTTTCAGCGACGGGAAAGAATACCTTTCGATGATGCGCGGCGGGAGAGGATCGTCCAAAGAGAGTTCTTGCGACATGACGCATCCATAGATGGCGTTCGCGAGCCACGAGCGAGGCAGACCTTTCGTGGTAGGATAGACGGGCCACAAACGCAGCCATGACGGCGCGGAACCATACGCGTCACATATGAAATATTCGGGGTTTTTGAATTCGAAAAAATTTTTCGATGAGACGGAAGGGACGCCGTACAGATAGATCGCGTCTCCGTCGCATATCTGGCCGAATTTTCGGGAACCGCCAAACAGGACGACATAAGCCTCTCCAGAATCATCCGAAACCGTAAACGTCGCGATATTAACGCTGCGGCTGCGAGCGATCCTTGTGCTGAAATTACCGATCTTTCCCGATACAACGGCCGCCTTGCCCTCCATGAGACGATACGCGCTGGTCACGCTTCTTCTGTCCTCATATCGGTTCGGCAGGTGGTACAGCATATCGCCTATATTTTTAATGCCCAGAACCTCGAGCAGCCGCCCCCTCCTGTGGCCTACCCCGCGCAGCGCCGACACGGGATCGTTCGGTCTCAACGTCGGAATCCTTATTTTGTCAAATTTTGTCGGACCCGGAAACGTTGGTATTGAGCAGGCTCAGGTCTATTCCCAGAACGCTCAACGTGTTTGCCAGCTGCGCCTGCATCTGCTCCGGAGTTAAGACCTGCTGTTGTATCGGCGCCTGCGCCGGCGAAGCGTCCGCCGGAGACGACGCGCCCAGCGCGTGCGCTCCCGCCGCCGCGCCGCCGGAGGCGTTCTGACGAAAGTTATCGTAGTTTTGTGATATCGCGGCCTGCATTCCGGTTCCAACCGGTACGCCGGCGCGGCTCATCAAATTGAGCGTCATCGTGGGTATCTGTATCTTTCCCGAACTCTCCGCCCGGTCAAGTACGCTGTTCACTTCGCTGATAAAAGCGTGAAGGTTGGCGAAACCGGAGTTTCGTAGTTCCTGCAGCGTGTTCAGTTCGTGGCCGAATTCGAGCACGGAAGCCTCCGCGTCCCTTATCATGCGCTCCGCTTTGATTCTGGCGTCCGCGAGGATATTTTCGGCGGTCACTGTCGCGTGCCCGATTCTTTCCTCGGAGACCCTGTCAGCCTGTGATACTTTTTCGTCGGCGAGCAGGCTGGCGTTCGTCACTTTTTCCTCGGCGGTCCGCTGCGCCATGAGAAGCGCCTCATGGAGGGAGCCTTTGATATTCTCGTAATCCCTGAGTTTTTCGGACTGCTCTTCAATAACGCGTTCATAGTCCTTAATCTTCTGAACGTAAACCTGTATGCACTCCGCTACCCTGTCAAGAAATTCATCCACCTCGGAAGGATCGTAACCCCTCATGGTTTTTTTGAACGCCTGGTTTACTATGTCCAGTGAAGTCAACAGTTCGCTCATTATTTCCCCTCCTGATTTTTCATCCGGTCTTTAATAAACAATCGAGAATTTTCAGCCGTTACCTGATTCCGAAAATAGCGGAGCCAATTCTGACGATTGTGCTTCCCTCCATTATCGCGAGAGTGTAATCACCGCTCATTCCCATGGACAAGTGCTCTAAAATAAGACCGGATTTTCCACGCGCGTCATCCCTCAATTTCCGAAGCGCCGCAAAGGCCGCGCCGATTTTTTTTTCATCGTCCGTCATCGGTCCTATCGTCATTAGCCCCTTTATTTCGACATGAGGACATTTTACCGCAATATCGTCAATTAATGCAAAACATTTTTCAGGCGATATTCCTTGTTTTGTTTCCTCTCCCGATACGTTGACCTCTATCATTATGGGGCAACGTCCGTCCGTGCGTCCCTCGGCCTCGGAGCGTTCGCGCGTTACGCGTTCGATGACGAGAGCGAGTTCCGTATTGTCAACGCTCTCCACGCAGTCAAAAAGCTCCAGCGCTTTGCGGGCTTTATTTTTTTGAAGATGGCCTATCATATGGCATTCGACGCTCGGGCCCTCCCAGCGCGCGATTTTCTCCTCGCGCTCCTGTACCCTGTTCTCCCCGAACAAAAAGAGCCCGCAGTCCCTCGCGGCGTATATGGATTCGAGAGGCTGAAATTTGGAAACTCCCATAAGCCGTATATCTCCCGGATTTCTGCCGGATTTCGCCGCGGCCGACGCGATTTTTTCGCGAATCGCGCCGATATTGCGCGTTATCTCATCCCGTAAATTCACCACAACCGGACCCTCCCTTCCCTGGCGCCATCCGCGTCCGCGATCACGGCGTCGCCGAGTTTCAATCCCTCGGTCACCAGGAAGCGGGAACCGTCGATGACGCGCCCTTTTATCTCAGTGAAAACCGCGTTCGAGCCCTTAAGCACGAAAGCGCCCTGTTTCCCTTCCAGCAAACCCACCGCCGACTCCGGGATAGCGACTCCCGGCGTCTCTCCCGCCTCCGCGAGCAGCCTATATTTTCTGGACATCAGAGTATGGGGCGGAAACCACGGAATATCTATATATATCTTGGCTTTATGCCCTATTGTCTCATATACGCGAATATAAGCCCTCGAAGGAGTATCCAGATCGTCCATTTTGATCATGAGCCTGTTTGATTCGAGCTTGCCGGCCATATCCGCGGAAAAATCCACATAACCTATCAGCCGGAGTTCCTGAGGCTGAGGTATCAGTTTGCCAACCGGCGCTCCTTTAGAGACTTTCGCGCCCTCCTCCATCATTTTGAGCGGGGGTGGATCGGGCAGATCATCCAGCCAGAGCGCGGAATATTTCCATCTCCCCTCGTAACCGTCAAGCCCCGCTACGAAATATCCGTCTTCTTTCACTTTCACATCGGATTCCGCCGCGCCAGACGCTATTTTCGCCACGACGGCGCCCTTAGGTACTCTCACGGGCCCTTTGCCCGAGGGGTATTTCACTGTTCCATCCCTTGGAGAGGCGATGATTTCCTCGTTCCACAACAAAACCCCGTCCGCCTGCGCCATGTCGACCTGCACCCAGGGCTCCGCCCACGTAATTTCCGGATGAATGCTGTCGTAATGGTCGAAATAAGACTTGAACGCGTATATCCAAGCGCACGCCGTTACAACGACGATCAGTCCGTAAAATACCCTGTGCGCTATCCTTTTTGCCCTTCTCTCCGGCGTCGGGTTTTGCATCGGGCGCTGGCGTCAGTATATCAATAACATTTGGAATAGTCGCACGACACGCAGCGCATACAACCTTCGGCGTGTACCAGCGGAGCGCCGCACGACGGGCACATATCGCCCTGCGCAATCTCGACCGTTTCTCCCATAGCCCGTTCCAAACCCTGAGCAATGGCGTCGGGAAGGCTCAATATTATTCCGTCCCCGTCTTTCTCAAAAACCGGCTGACTGCCGCCTATGCCCTTTAACTGCTCTATAATGCTGCGGACAGGCACTCCGCTTCGCAGTGAAAGCGATATGAGACGCCCCAGCGCCTCGGTGTGAGCCTGAGTGTCCTTGCCCGACTTGCCCAGGGTGGCGAACAGTTCGAACGGTTCCCCCCCGAACATATTGAGGGTGAGATACAGGTTCCCAAAACTCGTCTGTATTTTCACCGTGCTGCCGAGCAAATGGGACGGGCGCATACGGGGTTTCACACGACCCCGCGAAGACGTCTTTTTCGCCGGGTCTTTTTCGGATTCACCTTTATCCGTCCCATGATACAGGACCTGAGTCTCCTTGCAGCGATCGCGGTAAATCGTGATGCCCTTGCAGCCAAGCGAATAAGCCCTCAGATAAGAATCGCGGACGTCTTCCAGAGTCGCCGAGTTCGGCAGGTTTATCGTTTTACTGACCGCGTTGTCGGTAAATTTCTGGAATGCCGCCTGCATTTCGACGTGTTCGGCGTAAGATATTTCATGCGCGGTGACGAACACTTCCTTCAGGCGGCGCGGAACGTCGAGTCCCTCCAAAGTTCCGGACGCGAGCACCGATTCCCGTATGGCGTGCTGATGATCGTTCATTTTATCAAGCGCGCGTTCCAGAAAAGCGTTGACGTATACGAGCGTGTCGCCGTCGAAAGCCTTTCTCTTGAACGCGAGCGCGAATACCGGCTCTATGCCGCTCGAGCAGTCAGCGATGAGGGATATGGTGCCAGTCGGGGCTATCGTGGTCACGGTCGCGTTTCTCATCGGCCTCCCCTGCGCTTCCCACAGGCTGCCCTTCCAGTTTGGGAAACACCCTCTGATATTCGCGAGCGCTTCGCTCTCCGCGTGGCCGACGCGCCGTATAAAACCCATCACCTGCTCCGCCAGATCGAGAGAGGCTTTGCTTCCATACCTCGCCCCGCGCGCGAAAAGCAGTTCGGCCCATCCCATTATTCCGAGCCCTATTTTGCGGTTGGCGCGGGTCATATCGTCGATCTCCTCCATGGGATAGATGTTGCAGTCTATGACGTCGTCGAGGAAACGCACGGCCGTGCGCACAACGGTCTCCAGTCTGTCCCAGTCGACTTCCCCCAGATCGTCGGCCATACGCATGAGGTTTATCGAACCGAGGTTGCAACTCTCGTAGGGAAACAGCGGCTGTTCTCCGCAGGGATTGGTGCTGTCGAGCCTGCCGCAGACGGGAACCATGTTTCCGGCCTCCAGCCTGTCCAGGAATATGACGCCGGGGTCCCCCGATTTCCACGCGCCCTCTATCAGCATATCCCACAGTTCCGCGGCCGGAACCGAACATGTCACTTCACCGGTTCGGGGATTTATGAGATTCCAATCTTCCCCTTGTTCCAACGCCTTCATGAACGCGTCCGGAAGGCCGACCGAGATGTTGAAATTCGAGAGTCTGGCGCCGTCTTTTTTGATGTTTATAAACGTCCTGATGTCGGGGTGGGAAATTTCCAATATCCCCATGTTCGCTCCTCTGCGAGTTCCGCCCTGTTTCACGACCTCGGTGGTATGGTCGAAGAGTTCCATGAACGATATAGGACCCGAAGCCACGCCGGACGTGCTGCGCACTCTGTCTCCGGCGGGGCGGACGCGTGAGAAGTTGAAGCCCGTTCCTCCGCCGCTTTTATGAACGAGGGCGGTAGCGCGGAGCGCGCCGAATATCTCCTCCATGCTGTCGCCCACGGGCAGGACAAAACACGCCGATAGCTGCCCTCGAGCGGTTCCGGCGTTCATAAGAGTGGGAGAGTTTGGCAAAAATTCAAGTTTCGCCATAATATTGTAAAACCTGACTGCCCAATCGTCCGGTTTTTCGCCATACCGTTCCTCCGCTCCGGAAACGGCCGAAGCCACGCGCCAGAGCATCTCCTCCGGAGTTTCCATGATCTCGCCGTTATCGTCTTTTCTCAAGTACCTTTTTTGCAGCACAAAACGCGCGTTCTCCGAAAAACACGCTTCCATCCGTTCCGTCATTACAACATCTCCCCTGCACATTTCAATATTAACTCCGCGACGCCGTTCATGTTCGGGATTTCAGGTCATCTCTGCTGAAGACGACGGAGGAATGCGGCGATTCCCAAATTTGCACGGCGTTCAAAGAGTAATTCGGGCCGGAAAGGATTGGATCGAGCCTTTCAAAGACGTATCGCGCTATGTTTTCCGCCGACGGCTGGGAAATTATGTCGTTGAGGTACGAGTGATCGAATTTCGATATAATCTCCGCCTCCACCGTCTCTTTCAGTTTGACGAAATCGGCTATCATCCCTTCTTCATCCGGTTTTCCGGTCACTTCGACGGACATGCGATAGGTATGCCCGTGGAGTTTTTCGCATTTGCCGCGATATCGTACCAAATTGTGCGCGGCGTCGAAGGAAAATTCTTTCCTCAAAAGCATGAAATCATTACCCCGTTTCATTCCGTTTTAGGAAGGCTGATTTATCGTTATGGGCCTAAAGGTAAAGATTTATATCCTTGCGGCGTCTGCGACTCTAACCGGCGAAATGCCGTTTAGCGAATTAATCAGCGCTTCCTTAAGCTTTAAAACCGCGATCATTATAAACTATAAAGCGGCCGCAAACGCGCGGTCATATATCCAATGAGGGGGCCCGAGCGGATCAAATGTCCAGAGTCCGCTGCAAATTGGGGCACGCCGGGCTTACCATCCCCATCAGATCCGCCATCAGCGCCGCCGATCGCACAGCCTTGTCGGAAACGCAGTTGTTGAACATCAAAAACATTTTTTGAGATTCGCCGAGGCTCTCCGCCAGGTTCTTCGCCCTCGCGGCCCATTCTTCCAGTTCAGTACGCCCATATTCGTAATCGAACCGCTCATGTACGGAGGAACGCGGGTTTTTCCACCCGCCGATGTTGCGCCCGTGGAAACGGACGACCGTTCCCCAATGCGACGTGATCGGCCACTCCGGCGGCACGGTCCAGCCGATAGCGGGCTCGTCGGCTGCTGCGTAGGCGATATTCTGTTCCGCCAGCGCTTCGAGAAATTTTCCCCTGTTCCCCGCTTCGAACCACGTATTGTTTCGCACCTCTACCGCGAGAGGCAGAGGGCCGGCTATATCCCGGAGCGTTCTGAAATACGCGAGACCATTTCTGCTAAAGCTCCACCGGGGAGGAAACTGAAAGAGCAGATAAGCGAGCCGCCCCGACGAACGCAGTATCTCGACGGGTTTGATGAATTCCGAGAAAAGCCTGACCCTCTGCTCATGCGACAAATCCTCGCGTTTCAACAGTTCGTCCGGCATATGATTTCCGAGATCTGCCCTGAGCCATTTTGGAAGGGACGCGAATTTCGCGCTGTGAAAGGTGAAAAGGGAAAACGATTTTACGGCGAACAAAAAATTCCGCGGCGTGCCGCCAATCCACCTGAACGCGGACAGCGAATCCGCTATCGAATAATACGTGGAATCGACCTCCACGACGCTGAATCGGGAGGCGTAATATGAAAGACGCGCCGCCGGAGTAGATGCCGAGCCCGGATAAAAACCGCTCTTCAAGAGGGTTTTGTCCGTCCAGGAACAAATTCCTATCTGAATTTCACACGACATGCGCTTAAATACGCGCCGCGCGCACGGTATCTCAATATGCCTTCGCGAATATCGTCCCGCGTCCGTCGGGCCTGCCGGTGTAAACGCATTTGCCTCTCGACTCGTCGTCCATCGGTATACATCGGATAGTCGCTCCGCCCGTCGCGTATTTTATCTCGCCCTCGTCCTCGGGGGTACCGGCGAAATAAGTTCTCGCAAACCCCCCAGGACCGTCTTTGCCGAAAAACTTTTTCAGTTCTTCCATGTTCTCGATGTCCCGCGTGTTTGATTCGCGGAAAGCGAGCGCCCTGTCGTAAAGGTTTTTCTGTATGGCTTCGAGCGCCTCTTTCGTCGACTCGGCGAGCGAGTCCAGCGAGACGCTCTCTTTTTTCGATGTGTCGCGGCGCACCATGGCGACGCAGCCTGAATCGTGCTCGCGTTCGCCGATTTCGATGCGAAGGGGAACGCCGCGCTGCAGATGATGGAAGAACCTGTCTCCGGGACGCATATGGTACTGTTTGTCGGTTTTCACGTACAGTCCGCCCAGAGCCGAATTGAGTTCACGCTCAATCTTTTCCGCCGCCGGTTCCAATTTGTCGCGAAGAGTGCGTTCATCGCTGGATATCGGAATTATCACCACTTTCACCGGAGCTATACGCGGCGGCATCACCAGACCGTCGTCGTCTCCGTGCGTCATGACGAGGCCCCCTATCAAACGTGTCGAGACTCCCCAGCTCGTCGTCCAGGCATAAGCTTTTTCACCGTTTTTATCCTGAAAGGATATGTCGAAGGCGCGCGCGAAGTTTTGTCCAAGGAAGTGGCTGGTGCCCGCCTGAAGCGCTTTTTTGTCCCCCATCATCGCTTCGCATGAATATGTGTTGTCCGCCCCGGGGAAGCGCTCGTTTTCGGACTTTTCGCCGTATAGCACCGGCAGGGCAAGCTCCTCCTGCATTATTCTCCTGTAGACGTCAAGTATTTTGAACGTTTCATCGAACGCTTCCTCGCGCGTAGCATGGGCTGTATGCCCCTCCTGCCACAGGAACTCCGACGTCCGCAAAAAAAGCCTCGGACGTTTTTCCCAGCGCATCACATTGCACCACTGGTTTATCAGGATGGGAAGATCCCGCCACGAATGCACCCATTGGCTGTACATGTGTCCTATGACCGTCTCGGAAGTCGGGCGGACGACGTACGGTTCCTCCAGTTCAGCGCCGCCCGCGTGAGTGACCACCGCGCACTCCGGCGCGAATCCCTCCACATGCTGAGCTTCGCGCTCCATGAACGAATTGGGTATGAGCAGAGGGAAGTACGCGTTGACGTGCCCGGTCTCCTTGAAGGCGCGGTCGAAAACCGACTGTATATTCTCCCATATCCCGTAACCGTTGGGCCGTATGACCATGCAACCTCGAACCGGAGCGTAGTCGGCAAGCTCGGCCGCCCGGATTACGTCGAGATACCATTCTGAAAAATTTTTATTTTTTGGAGTTATATTTCTTGCCATTCGCAATTCCCCTCCCGATACTTACGCACCCAAGCCGACGATTAGTTTATAATAATATTCCGAAATTAACAACTAACAACTATTATATGTTTTTGGAGGAAAGTTTCATGAGAAAAATATTAATATCAGGGCTCGCTGCCGTCTCGTCGTCCGTCGTTTTAATGCTGGCCCGAGCCTCCGCCGGATCGGACGCGTCGTCATACGATCCAGCAAACACCATGTGCGCTCTGAATATGGCGATAGCTTCCGTGCACAGGATAACGGCGGCGGCCGATCGCATAGTTCTTGATCAGGAATACAAAAACATTATAAACAATCTCAACCTGGGGAACATAGAGGACGACGCGGAACTCAAAGAATTATACAAAGACCTTCTGGAAGTCATAGGCAACAAGACGCTGCGTCAGGAAGAATCCGAGCGCGCGACTGCCGAACATGACAAACGCGAAAAAAATCGCTTCGTGAAGCTGCTCTCCGGCGCGCGGGCTTCGGCAGGCAGCCCGTGGACTTTCATCGGGGGACTGCTGGCTGACGGGGCGACCGCGTATTTCGGCGCTTCGCAAATCCGGAAACCAGGCGATGAACCCGGCGATGCGCTATGGAAGATGGAACGGAGCAATATCGAGGACTGCGCCGCTCTCCAAAGGCGGCTGCTGGATTCGTCGTGGACGCTGCTCAGGCGCTATAATCTGCCGGACGAATACCGGCTGACGCAAAACGATCTGGAGGACTTCGACAAGGCCGTCCGTGAGAACGACCCCGCGAAAAAAACTCGCATGTTTCGCGCGCTTGAACCGAATTTCAAAACGTACGCTCCGTTCTGGTACTATTATGCTGCTTCCGCGCTTTCCGCCGGCGACGAAAACACGGCGCGCATGTGCTTTATCGAATTTGACCGGGCCTGGCGTCCGGTTCTGCGGCAGGATATCTTCAAAGCGGAGACGGCCAAATACCGCGCCGGGAAGCTGTCCGACGATGGAGCGTCCCCAAAAGAGATAATCGGCCAGCTTGAAATAATCATGGAAAACACTCCCCGTGAAAACTGGATAAACAATCTGTTCGCTGGCGTAATGTATTACTCGGTCGGCGAAACGAGGAAGGGGATGGAATGCGTGTCCGTAAACGTGGATTTCGGAGCGGAGAGCGAGATCAGCGGCTCGGTGCTGAAAAGTATGCGGGATGGCAGCCTTGACGCAAGCCTCTTTTCGGACAAGATACAGTCGATGTTCATATCACGCGAGCGCGGGTACTCCGATGTACGGGAAGACAAGGGCGCCGAGGCTGAACGCGGGCTGATAGCGTGGTTCAGGAACGACATCGACTCCGCGGCCCGGCTGCTGAAGGACGCGATAAGGGACGCGGCAGGCGCCTCGGATCCGGCGCCGTATCACGCGCTGCTCGATATGATCGAATCCATGCCGGGTAAACGAGCGCCGGACGCGCATGTTGAACTGCCGGATGAAAACTGGCTCAGGAAAGAACTCGACGGGATAATTAACGCGGCTCCAAAGGAAACGTACGCGGCGCTGCTGCCCATTGTCGAACGATACGCGGCCGAGGGCAGCGGCAACGCCAAAATTTTTCTCGGAGATATGTATATGAAGGGACTTGGAGTGAGCGCCGACGTGGGAAAAGCGGCCGAACTCTTCACCGGGCCGGCGGAGGAGGGAGCGGCCTACGCGAAAGGGATGCTGGGCGTTATATTGGAGACGGGGAACGATCCGAACGAAAAAGAAAAAGCCGTCCGATACTATCGCGAAGCGGCCGAACAGGGGCTTCCATGGGCGGCCCTGCGCCTCGGGGATCTATATCGGGACGGGAGCGGAACTGTAAGTAAAAATCTGGAAGACGCCTACATGTGGTACTGGCTCGCATCGTTGAACGGAGAACCGAACGCCGGGGCGAAAGCAGACGAGCTGGAGGGCAAAGGCCTGCTGAGGATGAAAAGCGTCAATTCCGCCACGGTAAAACGCGCCCGCGAAAGGGCCCAGACGATTCACGACGCGACGGAGTAGGGCGTGTTGATATCGTTCACATTTCGAGCCGCCCTCGCTGGCTCTTCCGCCAATTTCCGCGGAGAAGAAATCAGCGCGTTAGACAGCCGGAAATCTCGTTGTCGTTATGGGATTCCCATCTATAAAGAACTTGACAAGCGCCCCGTAGATGGGATAATTTTTTCGAGTTAAAACCTCAGACAACAAAATTTTCTGCGAAGGGGTTGTGTGTATTGTGAAAAATAAAAACGGTTTGTGGATAGCTCTCGCGGTAGTCATCATTATCATCGGATATATAGTGGCGCAAAATCAAACGCAGGTTCCCCCTCCCGTTACGGAACCTCAGGAATCCACGCCCGCGCAGCCTGAGCCGGAACCCTCGCGGCCCGCCTCCCCCGACAGAGCGGAACCCGTGTCCGCCGAACCGGCCGTTGCGGAGGTTCCCAAGTTCCACATCGGAGTCGCGACCCTGACGGTGTCTCAGGCCGAAGATACTTACCGCGCCGCAGAACATCTAATCGAGCTGTATGGGAACGCATCCGAGGGCGGCATGATAAGGCACGTCACCATGCCGGACAGCTTCATGTCCGAAATGGAGACCACGATAACGCAGATAGTGGGTTTGTCCGACGATCCGCTCGTTAAAGTGATAGTGGTCGACGACGCGATTCCCGGAACCACCGAGGCGTTCCGCAGAGTCAAGGAAAAACGCCCCGATATCATCTGTCTCGCCGGAGAACCGCAGGAGGACCCGGGCGTAATCGGACCCGTGGCAGATATGGCCATCTACGCCGACAACATCGCGCGCGGTTATCTCATCATCCATACCGCAAAGGAACTCGGCGCGAAAAAGTTCGTCCATATCTCCTTCCCTCGCCATATGGGTTACGAACTGCTGGCTAGGAGAAGGGCGATCATGGAGGAAGCCTGCAAAGACCTGGGATTGGAGTTCATCTTCGAGACCGCTCCCGACCCGACGAGCGACGTGGGCATCCCGGGCGCTCAGCAGTTCATCCTCGAACAGGTTCCGAACTGGATCGAAAAGTACGGCAAGGATACGGCATTCTTCGCCACCAACGACGCTCAGACGGAACCTCTTCTGGTTCAGGTCGCCAAATACGGCGCGCTGTTCGTGGAACCCGACCTTCCATCCCCGTTGATGGGATATCCCGGCGCGTTTGGAATCGACCTCAAGGATGAGGCCGGAGATTGGCCCGCCATAGTGAAAAAGGTGGAAGCGGCGGTCGATAAGGCCGGAGGCTCCGGACGCATGGGGACTTGGGCTTATTCCTACGGATGGAGCACAACCTGCGCTCTCGCGGAATACGGCAAAAACATAGTGGAAGGAAACGCGAAACTCGGCAACCTGAAAGACCTCTGGACGGCGTACGACAAATTCACACCGGGCGCGAGCTGGAACGGAAGCGTCTACACCGACATCAACACCGGGACCACCATGCGCAATCTGGTCCTCGTCTATCAGGACACCTACATATTCGGCAAAGGTTACATGGGCGCGACTAATGTGGAAATACCGGAAAAATATCTGACCAAGATAGGCATTCCCGCGCCAGCCGAGGAACCGCCTGCTCCCGCGGCCCCCGAACCGGAGCCGACAGCGGGGTTTCACATCGGCATAGTGACCGGCACAGTATCGCAGAGCGAGGACGACCTGCGCGGAGCTGAGGAGATTGTGCGCCTGTACGGAGACACATCGAAGGGCGGAATTGTCACCCACCTCACATATCCCGACAACTTCATGTCCGAGATGGAGACGACCATAGCGCAGATATCCGGTTTGGCCGATGACCCTCTGATGAAAGCCGTTGTGGTAAACCAGGCCATTCCGGGCACTGCCGAAGCCTTTCGCAAGATAAAGGAAAAACGTCCCGATATCATCTGTCTCGCCGGCGAAGCGCATGAAGATCCCAACGTTATAGCGTCAATCGCTGACATTACCGTAAACGCGGACTTCGTCTCGCGCGGATATCTGATTCCGCACTCCGCTAAGGAACTCGGCGTAAATACGTTCGTGCACATCTCATTCCCTCGTCACATGAGCTATGAAACGCTCGGACGCAGGCGCGCCATAATGGAAGAAGCGTGCAAGGATCTCGGGATTAAATTCGTATTCGAGACGGCTCCAGACCCGACGAGCGACGTTGGAGTGGCGGGCGCCCAGCAGTTCATCCTCGAAAAAGTGCCTTCGTGGATAGAACAGTATGGCAAAGACACCGCCTTCTTCTGCACCAATGACGCGCATACCGAGCCTCTTCTGAGACAGCTCGGCGAATACGGGGGTTACTTTATCGAAGCCGACCTTCCCTCCCCTCTTATGGGCTATCCGGGGGCGTTCGGGATCGATCTTCAGGGCATGTCCGGCGACTGGGCGGCAATACTGAAAAAGGTCGAGGAGGCCGTAGTAGCGAAAGGCGCCGGCGGCCGCATGGGGACATGGGCGTATTCGCTCGGCTTCTCCCACACGGCGGGACTCGCTGAATTCGGAAAGCTGCTGGCCGAAGGCAAAGCCAAGATAACCGACTCGAAGACCCTGCTCGAATGCTACGGAAAGTTCTCTCCCGGCGCCAAGTGGAACGGGAACTACTACGTGGACGCCGCGACGAAGAGCCCGATGAGGAACTTCTTCCTCGTCTACCAGGACACGTATATCATGGGCAAGGGTTATCTGGGAGTCGCCGACGTCGAAGTACCTGAGAAATATCTGAATATCCAGTTCGTGAGCGGCAACTAGGGAAAAATCGCGGAACCGGAGGCTTCCCTTTTTCGGGGAAGCCTTTTATAAATCGCTTTCCGTCAAAACCGCGGGGCTTTGGCGGAAAGTGATTTTTCGATTTCGGCCGGCCTGCCCGCCTGCCCGTGAAAAAAGAGTCTTTATACAAGAAAATACTGTTTGATAGGGCGTCCCTTCGTCTGATATTTATTCCTGACACGCAGCTTCCCGGTGTTAACCAGCGCCTCGCAATACTTTCTCACTGTTATCCGCGATACATTCAGCACTTCCGCTATCTCTCCCGCCGACTGCAGACCATCGCTATCCTTGATGAGATTTATGACTTTGCTCAGCATTTCACTGTTCCTGACGGTTCCGCCAATCGAATCCTGACGATGTTCGCGCGGAAAAAAGACAGCGTCGAGCTTATCCTGCAGTATCGGTGTTTCCAGCGCTTTCTCGTTCAAAAAACGATATTGAAACATCTCCAGCGAAAAACGCAGCCTCTCTGGCTCGGCCGGCCTCAGAATTACATCCCAGACGCCTTCCGCAAGGGCATCCCGAATGAATTCACACGACGGATTCTGCGTAATAAATATTATTTGCGCGCCGCCGTAGATTTTCCTGATCTCTTTCCATTGTTCGCCGCACACAGGCCCCCCTATGACGACGATATCTATCGGCACTACCTTCAGTTTCTCCAAAGCGTCTTCAACATTCTCCACTCTATCGACAATCAGGAAATTATCGAAGTATCTTATTATCTGCTCCGTGGAAAAGAGCGCCACCGGATCCGGCTCAACTATCAACAAGTGTATGAATTTCATTTTTTTTCACCTTTTCCAAATTTTGTACGACGTACAGGCTATTCGCAATCAACCATCATGCCGCAACATCCTGCAGATCGTTGCTTCGTGAACCCCAAAATGTACTTTGTACAAGCTTTGGATTGCCACCCCGTGTTATAATAATAAATACTATTAGAGATTTTTAAAGTAAAAATTACGTAAAATCCTTCCCAAG
>JAISYN010000278.1 GCA_031269915.1 Synergistaceae bacterium | reverse complement strand
CCCTAAGGGTGAAATAAAAAATTTATGAAGAGGGTCCAGGGAGCAAGCTCCCTGGCGGGTGCGGGCAGCGCCCGCGGTTTTGATCCTGCGGATTTGGGAAAAGAATTTCCCCTCGCGTTTGAAAAAATTGAATATATCTATTGACATCATGTTTTAGCGGCTAATATAATAGTTTCGGTGATGCTGATGTGTGTTCAGAAAGAACTTATGGAAAAACTGTATAAAATGTTGGGTCTGCTGTCCGGTGAGATGAAAACGGCGCGGGATTACGGAACCGGGTTCAAGATATATCATGCGGAAGTGCATCTGCTTGAGACTATCTTCAACCATGAAGGGGTCAACCTGGGTAAATTGTCGAAAATCCTCGGCATGACCAACGGCGCGGTCTCCCAGACAGCCCAAAAATTGCTCGATAAAGCGTTGGCCGAAACTTATCAGATCCCAAACAATAAAAAAGAGGTTCATTTCCGCCTGACCGATTTAGGATTGAAAGCTCTTGATGGCCATAGGGAACATCACGCGAAAATCGACGCCGCGTTTTCCGATTTCGTGGAGAATCGGGCAACCAAAAAAGACATACAGTCCATTATGAAATTTATGGATGCGATCATGGACGCATACGAGCCTTTTGTTGCGCGAAAGACAGAGAAACGCGAATAAATTTTTTTTGAGATTAAGCGCGCCGTACACATTGACATTAATAAGGAAGTAAAAAAACGACAGACCGGTATCCCGCATACCGCGGTGACGAATAGTTAACCAACGGCCCTCTCACAGCAGCATAACCGCAAATTCCGCCACATGATCCAACGTGGTGGAATTTGCGGTTGTCGTTCCTGACGATGAGCCGGTATGGTACAATCAAGCGAAGAGGTTTATGCCATGCGGAGACTTTTGATATTGTCGTTAATTATCGCCATAGTGATTTTTTTGACGCGTTTCATCTTGGCCGCGGTGATTTTTTTCATAGCCGTCATGACGCTGGTGACGCTGCTTGCCAGCTTCGGCCTGCTGCCCGGCGTGGTGACGCGGCGGCGCAGATGGATAAAAAGTGACGCGGCGCGCGCGGACCGGCGGACGCGGAAAACACATTATCATTACAAAGAAGAGCGCGTCTGGGAAGAAAATGACGGCGGGCATGATTTCCATGACGACGGCGAAGTAATAATCCTGCCCGAAACAGCCCTGCGCAAAGACGAGCACGCCAAATCCCGCCGATCGGGCCCGTCCTCCGAACGAGGCGGATCGTCCCCGTCATAATATGATGACCGGCCGGCCTGGAGAGCGAAGATGAAGGAAAGACCACCGCTGAAGAGTTATCTGCTGTCGAAGTTCAGGCAGATATTCGCGGGGACTGACATCAAACTGAGGCTGGCGAAGTTCGCGGACGACAGTTTCGTCAGGCTGGGGTATTTGCCCGAAAAAATGGACGGGCTCGGAAAAATTCTGCACATCTCAGACACTCCCACCACTATGTACGGATATCTGGCAAGGACACTGCGGCGCGTCAGCCCGTCCGTCGTCGTGCACACGGGAGACCTCGCCGACGACATAAAGCTCGGCCTGTATCCCACGGAATCAGGCAGATACGCGAACGCGGCGAGAAAGCTGATCAATATACTCCTCGCCCCGCACAGAAGGGTGCTGATAGTCCTCGGAAACCACGACAGGGCCGATTTGCTTCCGAGCCTCCCCGCGGAATGTTCGGTGCACGAGGGGGCGGTTGATGTGAAATTGTCGGGGGCAAATTTCAGAATCTCGCATTACGCGGAAAAAATCATGGAAAAACCTGTACAATATAATCTGTTCGGGCACGATTTATCGTCGCGGAGTTTTGTCGACGGGGAGGGAAGATATTTCCTCAACGGAATCGAGATGATGAGGCTCATAGACCCGGGCGCGGATGAAATAAAAATGCTCGTCTATCCAAGGTGTACGGACGGCGCGCGGATGATGCGCGCATATCGTTCGAAGTGACGCGAAACTGGATACCACGCATACCGGAAGGGGTGAACGAAAAAAAATGATGTCACTTGTAAGAAGCGGGCCCACAGTAATAAACCTGCACGTCCCAGCCTGGGGCTGCGAAGATTTGATCGGATACCTCAAAAATATTTCTTTCAAGCCGTCCTCAAATTTGGTCGAATCCTACGACAATGTGGGAGAAGGGGAAACGCTGGTCGTGCTCGAAACCTTCGATGCCGAAAAAATGTCCGAGATGTCCATTTACCAGTCGACGAAGGAAGTCGCCCATGTCATGTGCGATATCATCAACAAAGGCCTGGCGGAGGGCATCGACAAAGTCAAGGTCACGCCGCCCAACATAGTGATGAGGCTTTTGGGGAACATGACGGACGCGGCCATAGATCAGATAGCCAGGGATTTCAACGCGAGAGAGGCGACGAAGAACGAATTGGTCTTGAATATAGACGAGTCCTCCGTGCTCGTCAATTTCACCAGCGAGCCGCTCAACAAGCTGGTGCAGATGTCCATGTTCCACAAGAGGGCGCTCGTCATCGACAAACCTTACGGTCAGCTCCTCGCTTTTTTGAGGGCGAAGGCTCAGGAATACCTGAACATATCGCTCGGCAAGCCCGACTGGAACGAGATAGAAATCACCATATTCG
>JAISYN010000270.1 GCA_031269915.1 Synergistaceae bacterium | reverse complement strand
TAACGTTTCATTCCGAATTGAGCCTCCCAGAAATGACATGTTAATATTATCCGCGAGCAATTGAATATTGTCAAATTCAGGCAGCCAGGTAATCCTTTACGGAAATCGCCAATGTCAATAATTTATTCCAATTCCGAGTCAAAAATAAAACCCTGGACGAGCGTTGCCGCCGTCCAGGGTCTTTCGCGAAATGACGCGGCCAATCAGGGATTCGGACCCTGATTTATCTCAGCATCGGGGTCCGCGCACCACGCCTGATAGGACGGGTTGTAGCAGCGGGAGTTGGCGTATCCGGCAAGGCGGAACATCATCGTCATGAACGCGCCCCTGACGCCCGACGTGTCGTAGCAGACTATGGTCTGGTTCTTATCGGCGAAACCGGCATTTTCGAACACAGCCGCCAGTTCCGCTTCCGGAAGGACCTTGAAATCTTTGGTGTAGACGCTGTCCCACGACAAGTTCACTGCGCCGGGGATGTGACCGGGGCGGCGCTCGCCGAACGGGCGGATTTTGCCTGTGTATTCGTCCGCGCCGCGGACATCTACCACTTTAATTTCCGGGTTATTGTAGTTTTCTTTCATCCATTCGGTGCCGACGATGTACGAATCGTCGCGCTTGGCGCCGGAGAAAGCCACGGCCTTGTTCGTGGCGGTCTTATCGGAGGTCTTGCCGCCGCTGGCGCGGTAGACGGTGAACCCTCCGTCGAGGATTCTGGCGTTGTTCACGCCGGCCATGCGGAGAATCCACACGACGAACCCGGCGTTGCCCCAGTCGCCACCGTCGCCGTACACCACGACGTCCTTCTTGCCGTCGATGCCGAGCGCTCCTATTTTCTTGGCCGTCGCCGCCGCGTCGAGCAATGCGCCGTAAGTCGGGTCTCCGGCTTTGCCGTTCATATTGGCAAAATATGTCCACTCGGCGTTCACAGCCCCCGGAAGGTGCCCCTGCTGTCCTTTGTAAAGCGACTGAGCGCGCGCGTCCAGCAGCACGACCTTGTCCAGATTGGCCTTCACCCACTCCGGCTGCACCAGAAGCGACACGTAGGTCTCAGTGCCGCCTTCGGCGGCAAACGCGCCCGCGGCGAACAGGAAAACCGCGGCAAGGACCGCCGCCATCAGAAAAGTTTCAACAATCTTCTTAGTCTTCAATCTTCATCGAACTCCTTGCGTTGAGATATTTTTGTGCTTCACTCGCGGACATTATAACACCGCCCGATTTCAATCGAAACATCATTAATTATTTATTTTTATATCCGCCCCGACTTTTACGCATAGCGATCAACCGCGTCGCCGAACGCGCTCCTTACGCAGAAGACCGCCTCATGCGGACAATACAAACCGTGGTCTCCGGTGACGATGCCTGCCGTCATCTACAGCTAGGAAACCATTTGCACCGAAGACGACCCGCCCAAAACTCTTCCCGTACGGCCGCGCTAGTACGCTATTCTCAAAATATTGATTTTGGCGATATCAAGTTCAACAATAATTGCTTGATATACCGCCTTCCGAACCTTTTATAAAACCTGTTGCTTCCACGCCATTTATGAAAGAGAAATGGATTTATGCCTTCTATCTCAGGAATCATCGTTTCATGACCGAAATATTTCGCCACTTCGAGCGGAGCGTACTTTATCCCGTTACCTGCGAGAATATGCCTGTATCTGCAGCATATATACGTATCTTCGTGATTCGCGTGTCCCTCTCCGTATTTGAATGGAAGATCGAGCCGGCGAGGCAGTTCCAGCAGCTTCTTCGAACGAATCGAAACACCGTTGCCGACGCGGACGGTATTGCCGTAAAAGTCTTTCTGAACGCCGTCCGCCCACGGCGACCCGATATAATCATAATCCAGAAATTCCGGCCGCCACATTTCCGGATTGATTACAAAACCGTCATAATGGATTAGCAGTACAAATTCTGTTTTTATATATTTATAAAATTCAAACAATATTTTATAGTTAAAATCGTCTATATTTTTCAACTTTGCCGTCCGTTCAAACCTGATATCATCCGGCAAATAAAACGGTTTCCTGTGAGACACAAAAACAGAGTCGCCGAATTGTATCTCCCTCATGCTGTATTTCATCGCCCGCACCGTTTCATAAACACAGACACTGCTCAGCGCGGCAAGCGTGACATCAGGTAATTGCATAAAATAACCTCCGGGCCGCTAAAGGCGCAAAATCTCTCTTATCCGTTGTTTCAAAATTTTATATTTATCCGCGCCGAGCATCTTCTTAATGAGTATTTTAACCAATTGCGCGGGGTTATATTCCATTACCGCAAAATACATTCCCAATGAAATATACACAGCGGCATTATGCAGGTAATTAATTTTCGGATAAATGAAATCCGCGTATTTTATTTGATTGTCCACAATATATTGCGGGAAATCCGGCGATTTAATTTTAACCGGAATAAATCTCCAACCTTTCCTGTCAAATAAATCATAGCCGTTTGCGACTTTTTCAATAATTTTTTCATTGATAAATTTTTCATTGTTAAATTCCTGATGAGCGAATGACTGTATTTTATACTTTATCGCTTCATAACCTCCCAGATATGAGAAATGCCAGCCGCCGTTTTTAATTATACCGTCTCTGTCTGTCTGTCTGTCTGTCGCGTGTGAGGGGAAACGAACTCCATTCGGCGTATATTTTCGATCAAAATATGTCTGATACGACATTATCCTTGCGAAACACCAATATTTTTCTACTGCCTTTTGATAATTCAAAAAATAGTAAAAGAGCACCTGTCTCAAAGAAAAAAGTCCTTTGCCGTAAACGCCGTTTTTATATTTTATAACCTCGTCGGGATTCGGTATTTCATCGATGTCCGAAATGATAACGATGTCATCTTTTTCGCAGTTTCGCAATCCTTCATCTATTTTATTCCGCTGATAAGCATCATTATCCCACGCCGAATTATATTTAAATGGGTAATCGTTGATTTTTACATGTATAATTTTCTCCAAAAACGGTTCATACCGTTGTTTATTCTCTTCGAAATACAGAGGCTTCTTTTTATTGGAAAATGTTCTATCAGCTTCGACAAGCACGAATTTATCGACGACCGGCGACAAGACATTGAGCCGGATTTCCAGCAAGTCCAATTCATCGAAAAAAGGAAAACAATCGTAAACCATACTTCACACCCCCAAAGCGTTTTTCGGCGACATCAATACGCTGTACAAAAACCCACCAGAAATTTCGACACATCCCGCCTATATCTAAAGGCCATTAAATCATCACCGCACCTTTATTTCAAGTGCGGCGTTGACTTATAATAAAATCAAGCGTCTGCCTCACATTTTCAGCCCAAACTTGTGGCGGAAAAGGGATTTACGTAGTAAACTTATCCGTGCATTCCACATTCTAAAGGGGGTTTCATCGATGAGGTTATCAAAGAAAATGGTTTTGACGGCAGGAGCGGTACTATGCGCGCTCGTATTGATGTGCGGCGGCGCTATGGCGGCTGAAAAAACGAGAGTGGCGCTGGTGCTGTCGGGATTTTTGGGCGACAAGTCGTTCAACGATTCGGCTTACGAGGGCCTGAAACGCGCCATCGACGAGTTCGGCATCGAGTTGAAAGTGCTCGAATCGAAGAACCCGGCCGATTGGGAGTCGAACCTGATAGCCATGGCGGACGACAAATATGACCTCGTGGTCGGAAGCAGCACACAGCTTCAGGAGATAATAGCCAATCACGCGGCCGATTTCCCCGATGTCAAATTCGCGATAATCGACGGCGTGGTAAAAGCTCCCAACGTCATGTCGGCCATATTCGCCCAGAACGAAGGTTCGTTCCTCGCTGGCGCGGCGGCGGCGCTCTTCACCACCAAGACCGGCATCCCCGGCGTGAACGAACAGAAGGTAATCGGCTGGGTGGGCGGGATGGACATACCCGTGCTCCACGACTTCCTCGTCGGCTATGAGCAGGGCGCCGCATACATCGACCCGGAAACTAAAGTGCTGGTATCATTCGCCGGAACGTTCAACGACCCGCTCAAGGGCAAAGAGCTGACTCTCGCGCAGTATCAGCAGGGCGCCGACATCGTGATGAATGTTGCGTCCAATACCGGCAACGGCATCCTCGAAGCCGCGAAGGAGTCGAACCTCTACGCGATAGGCGTCGATCTCGACCAGGACGACATCTACCCGGGCAATATCCTGACCTCTATGCTGAAGCGCGTCGACATGGGCACATACCTGATCACCAAAGCCGTCGTCGAAGGCAGCTTCGAGGGAGGCAAAACCCTGTTGATGGACATATCGAACGGCGGCATAGGCCTCACCAGGATGGAAGTCATGAAAAAAGCCCTCGGCGATAAGTTTCCCCAGGACATCCTGGATAAAATCACCGCGCTTGAGGAAGAAGTAAAGAGCGGAAAAATAAAGGTCGTTTCCTACGAAGGTTTCCAGCGCGACTAAAAAGGCGGGCAGGCGCGGCCGCGCTTCTCGGACGCGGCCGCTTGCCTCGGTATATCCTGAACAGGGGTTTTGCGCTTGGATACTCTGATTGAAATGAGAGGCGTCAAAAAAAATTTCGGCGACGTCGTCGCTCTGAGGGACGGAAATTTCGGCCTGCAAAGCGGCGAGATTCATTCTATTGTGGGCGAGAACGGGGCCGGTAAATCCACGCTGATGAAAATCCTTTACGGCCTCTACCCTCCAGACGGAGGAAATATAACCATCTCCGGCGGAGGACATACTGAGACGCTGTCTTCGCTGTCGCCCAAAAAGGCGATATCCCACGGCATAGGCATGGTGCATCAGGAATTCATGCTGGCGTCCGAAATGACGGTGCTCGAAAACGTCATTCTGGGCTTTGAGCCGCGGAAGGGCATCGGCATCGACAGGGCGTCGGCCATAGCTAAAATCGAAGAATACGGCAGCGCTTACAACCTCGGCGTGAGACACGGGGCTAAAATACGAGACATCTCGGTCGGCGAGGCGCAGCGCGTCGAAATAATAAAAATTCTGTACCGCGGAGCAAACACGATAATCCTCGACGAACCGACCGCGGTGCTGACTCCCATGGAATCCGCGAAACTTTTCAAGATTCTCCTGTCCATGAAAGACGGCGGCAAATCCATCATCTTCATATCGCACAAGCTCGACGAAGTGATGGCGATAAGCGACAGGATAACGGTCATGCGCGGAGGCGCTCACGTATCCACGCTCGATCGCGGCAAGACGTCCATACCCGAGCTGGCGCGTCTCATGGTGGGACGCGACATCTTTCTCGGCGCTTCGCCGCCGCAGGCGCGCCCCGGAAAGACGGTGCTGGAAATAGACAATATATGGGTGCCGGGCGAAAAAGAGCTGTCCAAGCTGCGCGGAGTCTCACTGGGAGTGAAAAGCGGAGAGATTCTGGGCATCGCCGGGGTAAACGGCAACGGGCAGAGCGAACTGGCTGAAGCGATAGCCGGGTTGCGTCCCATACAACGCGGCAGCGTCAGGCTTCTGGGACGGGCCGTAGAATCCGATACTCCTCTGGCTCGCCGGCGCGCCGGAATGAGTCATATCCCGGAGGACCGCAATATCACCGGGCTCAACAGACAGACGGATATGAAGGACAACTTCATCTGCTCGTCGTTCCGGGAGGCGCACATATCGTCACACGGCCTGATCGATCGGGGAAAAGCCCGCGAGGCGGCGCGCGCGCGGATGGAAACGTTCGACGTCAGGCCCTGCGACCCGGACGCCCCGGCGCAGTCGCTGTCGGGCGGCAACGCCCAGAAAGCCGTCGTTTCAAGGGAGATGGGCTACGACGCCCCATTTCTGCTGGCGGCTCAGCCGACGCGCGGAGTGGACATCGGTTCCATAGAGAGGATACGCGGAGAGCTTAACAAGGCGCGCGAACGCGGTACGGCCATATTGCTGATATCTTCCGACCTCGAAGAGGTCCTGGCGCTTTCCGACAGGATAGCCGTCATGTACGAGGGGCGGATTACCGGGATACTGGACATATGCGAGGCCAACGAGGAAAATGTGGGCCTTCTCATGACGGGACACTCCGCGGAGGACGCGCGGGATGTTTAAAAATTCGCTCAAAAACACCGCGTTCACCATCGCCGTATCGTTCCTGCTGGGCGCGGTGGTGATATGGCTGCTGGGCTACAGCCCGATCGAGGCTTATAAACAGCTTTTCCGAGGGGCTTTCGTCGGAAAACTGAATTTCGGCGGCACTCTTGAGCGCTTCGTGCCGCTCATGCTGACAGCCCTGGCGTTCGCGGTGTCGGCCAAAGTCGCCGTCTTCAATGTCGGCGTCGAGGGCGAACTCTATCTGGGCGCCATATGCGCCGCGTGGGCCGGCTTCGCGTTAAAAGGCGTTCCGGCCATAATCCACGTTCCTTTGTGCATAGCGGTAGGAATGGCGGCGGGAGGCGCATGGGCTGTAATACCCGCGGCGCTGAAAGCATACTGGAAGGTAAACGAGGTCTGCGTCACCATATTAATGAATTATGTCGCCACCTATATAACGTCTTACCTCGTCGCCTACCCCTTATCCGGGAAAACGGGCGTGCCGCAGACTCCCGGGCTGGAAGCGAGCGCGCGTCTATTTCGCATAATGCGCCCGAGCCGCGCCAACATAGGTATATTCATCGCCATAGGATTTTTTGCGCTGATCTGTTTCATACTGACCCGCACAACGTGGGGATACCGCATAAAGCAGGTGGGAGAAAACCCCCGCTTTGCCGAATACGCCGGAATACGCTCCAAAGCAGTGATCATCTGGGGGATGATAATGTCGGGTTCGCTCGGCGGGCTTGCAGGTTCACTCGAAGTGATGGGCATCTACGGCTATTTCCTCGACGGTTTTTCGCCCGGAATAGCGTTTGACGGAATGCTGGCGTCTCTGATAGCAAAAAACGACCTCAAAATGATTCCAGTGCTGGCGTTCTTTCTGGCCGTGCTGAAGGCTGGCGCCCTGGGCATGGAACGCTACACCGGCGTGCCGAAGGCCCTGGTCGATTCGATAATCGCCGTGTTCATCCTGATAGCCGCGATGGAAGGACTGTCGATATTTAAAGGGAGGAACACCTGATGGAAAATTTCTTCCTCGTCTTTAACCACACGCTCTTTCACGCGACCATACGGGCCAGCACCCCCATACTGTACGCCACTCTGTCCTGCGTGCTGACACAGCAGGCCAATATATTGAACGTCGGCGTGGAGGGCGCCATGCTCTCCAGCGCTTTTGTCGCCGTGTACGTCAGCTTTACGACCGGAAGCTGGGCCGCCGCGCTTCTTGCGGCCATAGCGACCGGAGTCGCCATATCCGCGTTCATGGCCATAGCCCACCTTCGCTACGGGGCGGATATATTCGTCGTCGGCATGGGCGTCAACATGCTCGCGCTCGGCGTAACGAGATTTCTGATGCAGCGGCTCCTGGGAATATCGGGAATGTTCTACGACCAGGCGATAGTTCCTCTGCCCAGAATAAAGTTCGATGCCGACCTCGGCCCCGTGTTGAACAGCATGCTGAATGACTACTCCCTGTTCGAGCCTCTGGGCATAGCGCTGGTCTTCGTCATCGCGTACGCTCTTTACCGCACGGTATGGGGCCTGCGCCTGCGAGGCGTCGGCCTGAACCCGATGGCCGCCGAAACAGCCGGTATAAACGTGACGATGCGCAAGTTCGAGGTCATGATATGGTCGGGCATACTCGGAGGGATGGCGGGAGCTTACCTCTCCCTGGGATATTCGAGAATGTTCGTCGAAAACATGACCAACGGGCGAGGTTTCATGGGAGTTGCCGCGATGTTTTTCGGCGGGGCGAACCCTGTGCTGGGGTGGGTAGGATGTCTGATATTCGGGTTTGCGGACTCGCTCGCGTCGAGGCTGCAATCGTTCGGTATGCCTCCGCAGTTCATTCTGGCGATACCGTTCGTCGTCACCGTCGGAGTGCTCGCGATGGCGATGATGAGGGCAAACAGGCGGGAACTCCGGAGAAAGAGCGCCATTTGAAATTTTAAATCCCAAAAGGGAGGTTTTTATATGACAAAACCCGTGAAAATAATTCTGGACTGCGATCCTGGGCACGACGACGCCGCCGCCATACTGATGGCCGCCGTGCACCCAGCGATAGAGATGAAAGCGGTCACCGTGGTGGCAGGCAACCAGACGCTCGAAAAGACGGCCCGCAACGCGCTGAACGTCTGTTCGGCCTCCGGTCGCTGCGGGCTCATTCCGGTTGCAGCCGGGATGAGCCGCCCGATAGTGCGGCAGCAGGTGATAGCCGGAGATATACACGGCGTTAGCGGACTGGACGGACCGTCCTTCGGCCCTCCGGACATAGAGATGGATCCCAGGCACGCTGTCGACCTGATAATCGAGACGCTCATGGCTTCGGACGGGGACATCACCGTAGTTCCCACGGGCCCTCTTTCCAACATGGCGATGGCGCTGCGCATGGAACCCAGAATAGCCGGGAAGATAGAGCAGATAGTTCTCATGGGAGGCGCTTACCAGCTCGGCAACGTCACCCCTTCGGCGGAATTCAACATCTACGCCGACCCTGAGGCCGCTCACATAGTTTTCACCTGCGGACGGCCCATAGTGATGATGGGCCTCGACGTCACGCGCAAGGTACTTGCGACGCCGGACGTCATAGCCCGCGTGAGGTCTCTCGGAAGTACGCAGGCGGTATTGTTCGCCGAGATGATGGAATTTTTCGCGAAAACCCAGAAGGAGATATTCGGATGGGAAGGCCCGCCCCTTCACGATCCTACTACGATAGCGTGGCTGATAGACCCTGGCTGCGTCGAAGTGAAGCCGATGCGCGTGGAAATAGAGCTGCGCGGTGAATTGGCCTACGGCCGCACGTGCTGCGACTTTTTCGGACTTGAAAATTCGAACGACAGTCCCGGCAGCGTGACGTTTGTCGAAAAATCCGCTCTCGACCGGCCAAAGAGCGCCAACGCGCGCGTCGCTGTGGACATAAACGCCGCCAGATTCTGGGATATCGTTTACGAAACCTTCGCCATGTACGGAAAATAATTTATGGACGAAAAAAAGAGGGAACTGCTGCGACAGACCGTGGCCGGACACGCGGACGAGTACGTCCGCCGTCTCATTGATCTCGTGTCCATCGATACTCAGGATATCGGACACGGAATAGAGGGCGGCAGGGAGGAAAACGGCCAGTTATACCTGGAAAAATTCCTCGGGGAACTCGGCGCCGATACGTCGCGCGAACCGATGTCGGAGGATATCGTTTCGAAAGGCATAAGCGTTTACGGCGAAGGAAATCCGGGACACAACTACAGATCCCCCGACAGATGGAATCTCGCGGCGTCGTTCGGCGGCGGGACAAAGGGCAGGTCGTTGATCTTCGACGGGCATATCGACACTATGCCGCCGGGCGACCTGTCGCTCTGGAGTTCAAACCCATGGAAACCCGAAGTGAGGGACGGAAAAGCGTACGGCCTTGGAACGTGCGATATGAAAGCCGGCCTGATGGCCTCAGTCCTGGCGGTAAAATGCCTTTTCGACGCGGGTTTTGACCTGCCCGGACCGGTCGCCATACTCTCGGTAGTGGACGAGGAAGGCGGCGGCAACGGCAGCCTTGCCGCGATGCTGTCGGGACACAGGGCCGACGCGGCGGTCGTCTGTGAACCGTCGGACGGCACATTGACCGTCGCGCATATGGGTTTCGTCTTTTTCTCGGTGGAGGTATCGGGAGTGGCTCTGCACTCCGGCAGCAAGTGGAACGGGATTAACGCCATAGAAAAGGCCGTCGTCCTGATGGATGCCCTGGGCGAACTGGAACGCCGCTGGCTCATGACCCGCAAACATCCCCTGCTTCCTCCCCCTACTCTCAACATCGGCGTGATATCGGGCGGAACGGCGGGTTCAACGGTTCCCGACAGATGCGTGTTCAAATTCTGTCTCCACTATCATCCGTCGATGGGACGCGATCTCGTGACCCGCGAGGTGACGGACGCAATTATGACCAGGGCGGGCGGTGACGAGTGGCTGCGCTCCCATCCCCCGAAAATAGAAATATATCAGGCCGGCGGCGCGTTCGAAATGGATACGGGGCACGAGTTCGTCAAAATTGCCTCCCGGTGCGCCGAATCTGTCAAGGGAACGCCTCCGGCGCTCTACGGCTCGCCCGCGGGAAACGACGCCAGGCTGCTGCGGAACATCGGAGGCATGCCGACCGTGGTGATGGGTCCCGGACGAATGGAGCAGTGCCACAGCATAGACGAATACGTCGAGGTGAGTGATTTTCTGGCATTCATAGAAATATACGCGCACTTGATACTCGAATGGTGCAGGAAACCGTAAAATAATGGGCGCGGCTACGCCGGCCGGCGCCGGCGATTTCATAAAAAATCACGAGAGGTGAACGGCATGAAAAAGAAAATTCTCATCGCGGGCGAATCGTGGATCAAACACATCTCGCACATCAAAGGTTTCGACATTTTCACGTCGTGCGAGTACGAGACAGGCGTCAAGTGGATAAAAGAAGCCCTCGAAGAGGGCGGCTTCGAAGTCGTTCACATGCCGGGGCACGAGGTTTACGACAACTTCCCGTTTTCGTCCGACGAATTGGCCGCCTACAACGCGATCGTGCTTTCCGATATCGGGGCGAACTCCCTTCAGCTTTCAACAGCGACCTTCTCGATGGGCAAGGCGAGGCCCGATCGCTGCAAAAGCATAGAGGACTACGTATATCAGGGCGGGGCGTTCGCCATGATAGGAGGATATCTGTCGTTCTCCGGGATAGACGGCAAAGCCCGCTATGGGGCGACCGCGATAGGCGACATCCTTCCCGTCACGATACAGAGCGGCGATGACAGAGTCGAGTGCCCGGAAGGGACGGCGCCCAAAGTACAGGAGCCGGGACACCCCATCATGAAGGGCTTGAGTAACTGGCCGCATTTCCTCGGCTTCAACAGGACCATATGCCGCAACGAAGCGGGCACGCAACTGCTCGCCACCATAGGAAACCGAGGCGACCCGTTCATCGCCGTGCGCGAGTACGGCAAGGGGCGCACCGGTATATTCGCTTCCGACGCCGCGCCGCACTGGGGTCCGGTGGAATTTCTGGAGTGGCCTGGATACAAGGTGTTCTGGACTCAGTTCTTCAATTGGCTGACAAGAGTATGACCAGCGCGACGAGGCCTTACTGATGGACGCGGCAAAGATAAAACGCGCGGCCCGCGCCATGGAGGACAAGATAATACGGACACGCAGATATCTTCACGCGCGTCCGGAAGTGTCGTGGCGCGAATTCGAGACGACTGATTACGTGGAGAACCGGCTGCGCGGGCTTGGGCTGGACGGCATAAGACGAGGGTTCGGCGGGACTTGCGCGGGAGTGACGGCCGACCTGTCCGGAAGCGCTGCGGGCCCGTGCGTCGCCCTCCGCGCCGACATGGACGCGCTGCCCATAACCGAGGAAAACAGCGTCGATTATCGATCTCAAAACAGAGGGGCGATGCACGCGTGCGGGCACGACGGACATATGGCGGCGCTGCTTGGCGCCGCCGAGATTCTGGCTGAGATGCGATCCGAAATACCGGGGCGGGTCCGCTTCATATTTCAGCCCGCAGAGGAAATAGGCGATCCGTCCGGCGCTTGCGCGATGGTGAAAGAAGGGGTACTGGACGGAGTGGACGCCATAGGCGGAATGCACCTGTGGTCCTTTGTGAGATCCGGACTCGTTCAATGGCGCTCGGGGCCTGTAATGGCTTCGTCGGACAGGTTGAACGTCACGTTTATCGGAAAGGGCGGACACGGAGCCATGCCCCACACGGCGATAGATCCTATAGTGGCCGCCGCGGCCTATATCAACGCCATACAGACGATAACGAGCCGTGAGATAGACCCGACTGACGCGGCGGTAATAACGATAGGGCATATGAACGCGGGCGAAACCTTCAACGTGATTCCGAGCAAAGCTGAACTGCTGGGCAGCCTGCGATCTTTCAACCCGCGCGTAAGGAGCAAGATGGAGGAACGCCTGAGCCGAGTGGCTGGCGGCATAGCCTCGGCGTACCGCTGCGAGGCCGAAACTTCCGTAAAATACATGATCCCATGCGTCTCCAACGACGCGGACCTGACGAAGACGCTCAAAGAAACCGCCGTGGAGATAACGGGGCCGGACGACGTGGAAGAATCCCCTCTGCTGATGATATCGGAGGATTTCAGCATGTATCAGGAAAAAATACCGGGCACATTTTTCTTCCTGGGCGCAGGCAACGAAGCGGACGCCGCGTACCCGCACCACTCGCCGAAATTCGGTATCGACGAGAGCGTGCTGCCATTGGGAGCCTCGCTCCTGGCGGCGTTTGCAATCAGGGCTATGGAGTCATTCAGAGAAAATATAACCAAAATATAATCAAGTCAGGAGGAATTTTCTATGGCGTCAAATTCCGTAAAAACTTTGCTATTATCAGAAGGCGACCTCCTCAAGGCCGGAGTGATGGACATGCCAAAGTGCGTGGACGTTATCGAGGACGTGTTCAGGCTATTGGGAGAGGGAGACTATCTCATGGGCGGACCGTTGGAAAACGAGCACGGGCAGATGATATTTTTCCCGAAGGAACCGCGTTTCCCCGGTATGCCGGTCACTGGGCCCGACAGAAGATTTATGGCCATGATCGCGTATCTCGGCGGCAAGTACAACATATGCGGAGAGAAGTGGTACGGCTCCAATGCCGAAAACCATAAAAAAGGCCTGCCGCGCTCCGTTCTCACCACCATATTGAACGACGCGGAGACTGGAATACCGTTCGCCATCATGTCCGGCAATATGATAAGCGCGACGCGCACCGGCGCAGTCCCCGGAGTGGCCGCCAAATACCTGGCACGCAGCGGAGCCAGGTCAGTCGGCGTAATCGGCGGAGGAGTCATAAACAAAGCATGCTTGCTGGCCATTAAAACCGCGGCGCCCTCTATATCGGAGGCATATATTTACGACATATCGCCGGAAAGGGGGCGCGAGTGGGCAAAGGATCAATCCGCGGCGCTGGGCATCAGGATCGAGTTCGCTGGTAGCGTCGAAGCCGCTGTTCGCCCAGCCGATATAATAACCATAGCTACGTCGGGCGCCTCGTTTCCCCGCATTGAAACGGAGTGGCTGAAACCCGGATGCCTCGTTACTTTCACCGGAGACGCCGATCTGGATGTGGAAGCCTTCTCCAACAACACCGTAATAGCCGACAACTGGAAGATGCACGAGGCGTTCCTCGCGGACGGCATGGAACACCCCGACGGCATAGAGGCGGTATCCGTGGTGGCGCCGTCGTATCACCTCCTCGAGTATATAGCGGCGGGTAAATACGACCCCAGCGGGATAGCGAGCCTGGGGGACATAGTCTGCGGAAAGAAGAAGGGACGGCGCGGCGACGACGAGATAATCATGTTCCTGACCGGAGGCATGCCGGTTCACGATCTCGCGTGGGGCAAGACATTATACGACAGCGCGGTGCAAAAGAAACTGGGGACCGAGTTTGTATTTTTCGAGGAAGCTCATTGGAAATAATTTCACCGGCTCGCGCCGGTAAAACGGCGGCGAAATATACCAAGCCGCGCGAAAACCTTTAACCGGGGTTTTCGCGCGGCTTAAGAAAAGACTGATTTATCGCTTAATTAGTCGTCACTGAAAAAGTGGATAGATATTGATTATGACTAGCTTAATGAGGTTATATCAGGTAAAATAATTGCAAGAAAACCCGAGAAAGAGGGGGGAATCTTGCAAAATGCA
>JAISYN010000256.1 GCA_031269915.1 Synergistaceae bacterium | reverse complement strand
CGAGAAAAATGCGCCTCGCAAGTCATACCTCACGTTATGTTCCTCGTCCCCCCGTCCCCTCGGCGGAGCGGGAGGCAAACCGGCGTCAAGGGCCACCTCCGCCTTGGCGCAGGCTATGTGGGGACAGACATATATCACCGAGTGGACCGCCACCCTGCCGCCCGGGTCGGAGAAGAGGCTGGAATACGTGTTCTGTCCGATTACGACCTGGTACATGTAGCCGCAGTACGGACATCTGTGCACATTGTCTATTTTCACTGACATCACTCCCGATCGGCGAGCCGTATCTTTTTATATTATCGGCAGCATCGGCAGATTTATGCGGACCGCGCCGCGCGTCTTTTACAGAGGGCGATAAACACCTGAGCCTGATTATAAATCAAACCCGCGCCCGGCAGTTTTAATTCAAACCCGCAGTGCCGTGAGCTGGGAAACTGGGCGTCCCGTCTATTATTCCAATTTCAAGCCGGATAAAGGCGCCTTTGCCATGAAATTGGAATAAGTCTCGTTTTGTGGGATAATGACAGAAAAGACAGGCGCGCGTCCCGACGCCGCCGGCACGCATATACTGCGACAGGAGAATAATGGATGAAACACGCCGGAAACCGACCGTGGGCTGGAACGGCCATATTCAGGATATTGGTTATCGTGATATGCGGCATGATTTTCGCGCCATACCTGCCCGTGAATTATTTCACGATCACAGAGCGCGGCAGAACGATCTTCTCCTGTCCTGTTCCAAACGCATACCCCTTCGTCACGACATACATACACTCGCTCCAGCTGACCCCCGTGAAAGACGACTACAGGTTCGTGAACGGTAAGATATGGACTTGGGAGGAGTGGACCCAGTCACACAACGCCGGGCTGCCCTCCGTGACTCCCCCTCACGCTGTGCTGGTCCTCTCCCCTCCGTGGATGATCAACCGAGGCGGCAGGTTCGTCCACGACGTCATCAACTACCGGATCGGAAATGAGAGATTCGGACGGAACACATGGCTCCTGCGCCCCTGGAACGAGATCAAGATATTCGAGAAATACCCATCGTACCGAGTCGTCATGGAGGCGTCGGCGGCGCCGCTCAAGGACGCGCGCACCGCCGGATTCGACACCATCGGCGAAATGCCGGGAGCGGACAAACGTATAGTTTCGTTCTAGCGGCGAAACACAAGCTGAAAGCGCTAGAGCTCTTAACAAACGGAGTAAACGATATAATTATTGGACATTGTGATTGAGAGTGCAAACGGGCGTATTCAAAACATCACCGATTATCGGAACCGAACCTAAAGGAGAAACAGAATCTGGATCCGGTAACATTGAAAAACTCTATTCCGTTACCTCAGTGTATCCGTTGACAAGCATAAGAGGACTCATTATAATGAAATAGTTAGATCATTCAAATTTTCATTGGTTAAAGAGGTGATTGTGGAGCGAATATTCTGCTATCATTTAGTTTAATGCGCTTATTATCTATGTTCTATCATACTAACTTTAGACCAATAAGGAGTGCTGCAGCATGAAAAGAAATGAAATGAATAAAAAGGCACAATCCCTCGGTATTCTTCTATTCACCGCATTGATGCTTTCCGTTTGGGCAGGCCCTGCGAGCGCGCACAACTCGCTCATGTACCCGAAAAACGCGACTGTTTCGGTCGGCGAAACTGCGGAGGTTGCCGCGACGATATCCGAACCTCTCGGAGTAGCCGATTTTCCGTTCTATCTCAACGAAAGAATTTCTTATACTTACGGCCCGTTAAAAATGGCGGCGTTCAAGGGTGACAGCGCTGTCGATCTCGATATTTCTTACAGTTACATCAAAGACGGAACGGAGAAGAAATTTACGTATGAAGAGGCCGAAAAAGCGTACCTCGACGAGAAAGGGAAAGCCCCCCAAGATCCCTCGTACACGCTTATGAGCCGTGTCTTCAACTGCGACGTGGTTTCCTATAAAGTTCCGTCCGCTGGAACAGTGTCGTTCGCGGGCGTTTCTTCCTACGGAACCGATGTAGTCGTCAAATCTTTCATGAAAACTTTCGTCAATCTGACTGCTGACGGCGAATCCACCAAAGCGAGGGCATCGCATTTTGGTTTTGACGGCATCGAACTTCGCCCCGTGGACGATCTTGCATCCGTGAAATCAGGCGGTAAAATTCGGGTCGAAGCTCTCATGAATGGGAAACCGCAGTCCGGCGTCGTTATCTATAGCGGATATAAGGATATTCCCGAGGCGTCCAGGATATCACCCATACTTGAATATTCTGAAAAACCCGATCCGATTTTCTGCGCTGCTGTTACGGATCAGAGCGGCGTCGCAGAGTTGAAACTGCCTGAAGTTCCTTCAGGGGCAAGCGAACTAAAGGATGTTTACATCTTCACCGATGGTCATTTGACGGTTGAAAAAGTGCGCTATCGCGCCACAATCAGTTTCACTCTAACAAAATAAATATCGACGTTTAAAAGCGCCCGCGCGATTCTTGCGGGCGCTTTTATGGAAAATTCACGCTGCAGATGCTATCTCATTCTGCGAGTTTTGAGCTTCCACAAAAAACATTTGGAGACTAAGCTGCGTGCATAACATTGCTTAAACGGCGGGCGGGGCATATCCTCGCCGCTGATTGTCTTATTCGTTCATTCCGGTTATGCTCGGACACCCTGACAGGCACTTTTGCGGTACAAGCATTTTTAATGCGTGTCCTCAATACTCGTTTATGAGCTTAAAGACGCCTTTACCACTTGATCATTTCAGGTTTTTTATTTCCTCTGCCGACATGCAGGAAACCTGAGAGATCGGGTTGTCAATAGTTTTTCGGACAAAAAG
>JAISYN010000202.1 GCA_031269915.1 Synergistaceae bacterium | reverse complement strand
AGCGCCTCGTATTCGCGTTTGAGCAAAATGTTCGGAAGAGGTATTATGAGAGGAAGGCAGCCCGCGTTGTAAACCGCGTCCACGTAACTCTCGTAAATGTTCTGAACGCCGGGCGCATCGTCGTCGACATTCGCTCCTATGCCGATTATCGGATATTTTTCCGCCATATCTCAGCCATCCCTTCGTTTTTAATATCTCAAGCCGTCACATTGTGACAGGCCACCATATGCCCCGCTCCCGCGTCCGCCATACGCGGATTTCGCTCCGCGCACACGTCCGAGGCCTCGCGACATCTGGTGCGGAACGGGCAGCCCGACGGAGGATCGATGGGCGACGGAACGTCGCCTTCGAGTATTATCCTGCGGAGGGCTTTCGCCGCGATCGGATCCGCCGCAGGGACGGCGGACATCAGCGATTTAGTGTACGGATGCAGCATGTTTCCATAAAGCTCGTTCACTTCAGCCGACTCGACCATGTTGCCAAGGTACATCACGCCCACCCTGTGTGAAATATGGCGCACTACGGAAAGATCGTGGGAGATGAAAAGGTAGGCGAGGCCGAACATGTCCTGAAATTCTTCCAGCAAATTGATTATCTGCGCCTGAATGGATACGTCGAGAGCGCTGACCGGCTCGTCACAGACTATGAACTCCGGCATGGAGGCGAGCGCGCGGGCTATGCCTATCCTCTGCCTCTGTCCGCCGGAAAACTCGTGCGGGTATCTGCCGATATGATCGTTCCTGAGCCCGACCATGCTGACAAGTTCTCTCACCCGTTCATTCCGTTCGGCGCGGTTCGAGACGAGTTTGTGAACCGACAGCGGCGCGCCGATTATCTCGCCCACCGTCTGCCTGGGATCGAGCGAGGTGAAAGGATCCTGAAATATCATCTGCATTGTGCGCCGGTACGGGAAGAATTCCCCCTCGGAGAGGGACGTGATATCGGTTCCGCCGAAGAAAATCTCGCCTCCGGTCGGGCGGTAGAGACGCAATATCGTCCGGCCGACGGTGGTCTTACCGCAGCCGCTCTCGCCCACCAGCCCGAACGTCCTGCCGCGCCCGATTCCGAAGGAAACGCCGTCCACCGCCTTGAGGATGCGGCGCGGGCCAAACCACGACGATACGTCCCTTATCCCGAAATACATTTTTAAATCGCGCACACCGAGCAGTTCTCCGTTCATGCCGCGCGTCTCCCATGCAACAGCCAGCAGGCCGCCGAATGCCCGCCCGCGTTCGCGGAGCGCGGCGCCGCAGCAGCGCAGATCCTCATCGCCCACGCGCATCTCGCGGTAAACGGACACCCCGCCGGGGGATTCATCAGATCGGGGGGGCTTCCCGGTATGGGGACGAGTTTCTTTTTTGTACCGGATTCCATGCCCGAAATCGAGGCGAGAAGCCCTTTAGTGTACGGGTGCAACGGCCTGTAAAAAATGTCCTCGCATTCCCCTTCCTCCATGATCAAACCGCCGTACATCACGACGATGCGCGAACAGACCGAGGCTATGACGCCGAGGTCGTGAGTTATCAGCACCATCGCCGTCCCCGATTTTTCCTTCATGTCCTTCATCAGCTCGAGTATCTGCGCCTGGATGGTCACGTCGAGGGCGGTCGTCGGTTCGTCCGCTATGAGCAGTTTGGGATTGCAGCTCATGGCTATCGCTATCATCACGCGCTGACGCATCCCGCCGGAAAATTCGTGCGGGTACTGTTTGAGCCTGGACGCCGGGCTCGATATCCCCACCAGCTCCAGCATTTCGACGGCCCTGCGCTCCGCCTCGCGCGCGCTCATCTTTCCGTGTATCCGGAGCGGCTCCATCAATTGATTGCCTATCGTGTAGAGAGGGTCGAGGCTGGTCATCGGATCCTGAAATATCATCCCTATTTCGTTTCCGCGGACGCTTCGCATCTCCCTCGGCGACGCGCGGAGCAGATCTTTGCCCCCGAACGCCATGACATCAGCCCTTATAGCCGCGTTTTCCGGCAGAAGCCCCATGACCGAGAGCATCGTGACGCTCTTCCCGCAGCCGCTCTCGCCAACTATGCCCCAAAATTCTCCTTCGCCGACCGAGAGGCCGACTCCCCGCACGGCCTGCACCACTCCGCCGGATATGCGGAAACTCGTTCTGAGGTTTTTTATTTCTAGCAGGGAACCGCCGGCCATGCCGTAATGACGGGCCTCAGCGCTTCAGCCTGGGGTCGAGCGCGTCGCGGAGACCGTCGCCCACGAAGTTGAACGCGAATATCGTGACGCTTATCGCGGCGAGCGGAAATATCGTGAGATGCGGATACATGTTCATGTTGGAGAGCGAATCGTTCGCGAGAGTTCCCCACGAGGCCACGGGAACGGATATCCCTATCCCGATGAAGCTCAGAAAAGCCTCGTAGAAAATAGCCTGCGGTATCAAAAAAGTCACCATGACGATTATGGGGCCTATGCTGTTCGGTATCAGGTGCCGCGTCAATATGCGCCAGCCGCTTTCTCCGACGACCCGGGCCGCCATGACGAAATCCTGCCCTTTGATCGAAAGAACCTGCGCCCTCACCATACGAGACGTGTTGAGCCAATACGACAGACAGAGGGCGGTTATGATGCTTCGCACGTTCGCCCCGAGAAAGATCATCACCAGAATTATATAAAGGAGCGTCGGTATCGTGTCCATGATATCGACTATCCTCATCATTATCATGTCCGCCGTTCCGCCCAGATAACCGGAGATACCCCCGTAAATCACCCCGATCGTCACGTTAACGAACGCGGCCACTATGCCGACCGTCAGACTTATCCGCGCTCCGTAGGCTACCCGCACGAACAGGTCGCGGCCGAACTTGTCGGTTCCGAACCAGTGTTCCGCGTTCGGCGTCTGATTTATGGCGGAATAATTCTGTTCGTCGTATTGAAAGGGCCTCATAACCGGGCCGAGGGCCGCGAGCAGTATCATCAGCGCTATCACCGCGAGCCCCGCCATAGCCAGAGGGTCTGAGGCCATTTTCATCTTGGCCTGCCCCCAGTAAGAGAGGCTTTTCCTGTTTATGACGTCAGTTTCGCGAGATTCCTCCCCGAGAGGTTCGAACATACAGTCCGGTATTTCTCCATTGAAGACGGGCTCCGGCCGATCGGGAAACATGCCGGCGTTCTTCCGCATTTCAGCTCCTCCCTACTTATGAAATCTGACGCGCGGGTCTATCATGGCGTAAATGATATCCATCGCCAGCGTGCAGACCAGCATGAAAGCGCCGTAAAAAACCGTTATGCCCAATATCACCGAATAATCGCGCTCCGAGACCGCCGAGACAAAATAGCGCCCGATTCCCGGTATCATGAAAAGACGCTCCACCACAAAATTTCCCGTCATGATGACGGCGATAAGAGGGCCGACATACGTCACCACCGGCAGAATAGAGTTTCGCACGCCATGCTTCGCTATAACCATGAACTCGCTTACGCCCCTCGCCCTGGCCGCGCGGATGAAGTCCTGCCGCGAGACTTCCAGCATGGAGGAACGCATCAGCCTCGTCGTATAGGCGATGGGAAGCAGCGCGAGACACGTGACTGGAATCACGAGATGGCTTGCGGAGCCGTAACCGTACACCGGCAGAAGTTTCAGTTTCATGGCGAAGACGTACATCATGAGAACCGCGATGACGAACGCCGGCATGGAGACGCCCGTGGTGGCGAGTATCATGGAAAACCAATCCATCCACCCGCCCCGTTTCAGGGCCGCCGTTATCCCGAGCGGTATGCCTATAAGGAGCGCGGCGGTTACCGCCAGAAAACCGACCAGCGCCGACACGGGGAAACCGCTCTCTATCAGCTCGTTTACTGTGTAATTCAGCTTTTTGAACGAATACCCCAGGTTGCCGCGGAGCACGCCCTTCATGTACGAAATATACTGCTTCCACACTGGCTGATCCAGCCCGTATTTCGCGCGCAGGCTTTCGAGCACCCGCGCGGGAACGTTCTTCTGCTCCCCCTGGGTGAACGGGTTGCCGGGACCGGCGTGCATCAGGAAAAACGTCGCGGTGACGAGTATGAACATCGAGAGAATCGCCGCGAAAATGCGCTTAACTATGTATCTTGCCACGGCATATCACCGGGCGCGGCCCCGGGTAATGCCCGAAGCCGCGCGGCGGGTTCCGGTCAATCTGTTTTGATGTCCGCGAAGTTGAACGAGATATAGCCTATGTTGTTTTTGACTATCCCCGATACCTCCGGTTTTACAAGAATAGTTTCGTCGCGGTGCCACACCGGGATGATCGGCATGTCGTCCAGAATTACACGTTCGGCCTCCAAGTAGAGCCGCAGATGTTGCTCTTTGTCGGTCTCCTTGTCGGCTGCACGCATCAATTCATCGAATTTTTTCGCGTTCGGAGTGTCGTACCAGCGAACATCCGTATCCGGCCCCTCTTTGTAGGCCATCCAGAGGAACAGGTTCGTCTTTGGGTCGTCGTAGTCTCCCGTCCATCCGTCCCGCGCCACGTCCCAGTCGTTCGTGTAAAAAACATCCCAGTAAACCGAACGCTCATAGACCGTTATCTCGCTCTTGACGCCTATCTGCTTCCACATTGATTGCCACGCCTGAGCGCTGTCTATATCATCCTGGCTGTTTATCGTGATTATGCGGATGGTCTTGAACCCCTCGCCGTCGGGGTATCCGGCCTCCGCGAGCAGTTTTTTGGCTTCCTCCACATCGGTCTTTATAAGAGAACCCGCCACTTCGCGGAATTCCTTGTCACCCCAGTGAATCCCGTAGGGGACGAGGCCCTCGGCGGGCGTGTACGTCTGGCCCAGAATATCGTTGACGATAATGGGGCGGTTCAGCGCGAGCGACAGCGCCTTGCGGACACGCGCGTCCGGCAGGTTCCCTGTGTGGACGGATATATAGTCCGTGTTTATTCTCGGGAACGACAGCAGTTCCGGCGTCCCCTTATAAGATTTTATCGCCTCGGCGTTGAGGTCGTCGTTCATGTGGAGCGATCCGTTCCTGTACGCCTCCAGCGCCACGGCCATGTCGTCGATGAAATTGTAGTTGATTTCGTCGATATGCACGTTTTCGGCGTCATAATAGTAAGGGTTTTTCTCGAGCACGAAGCCAACCTGCGGATCGACGGATTTCACCCTGAAAGCGCCGTTCGTGATATACGTCTCCGGCTTCTTGAACCAGTTGGGATCGCTTTTCAGAACGTCCATCTTGTACGGCAGGTAACGCGCGACAAGGTCCAGGAAAAACGGCGTCGGGTTCTCAAACGTTATACGCAGGGTGTTGTCGTCGAGCGCCTTGATTCCCACGTCGTCAGCGCTTCCTTTCCCCTGGTTGTACGCTTCAGCGCCCTTTACGAACATGTGGAGGTCGCCGCCGGGAGAAGCCGTCTCCGGAGCGATCTTGTACTTGAAGGAAGCCTCCCAGTCGTGAGCCGTAAGCGGCGAACCGTCGGAGAATTTGGAGTTCGGGCGCAGTTTGAACGTGTAGGTGAGCGCGTCGTCGCTCGCCTCGTAGGACTCCGCGTACGCCAGTTCGGCGACTCCGTCCCTGCCGGTTCTGGAAAGTCCGCAGTAGATGTTGTACATGATGTATGAAGTTTTGAGATAATTGCTCATCACCGGCTCCAGAACGTCCGGCGCGCTTCCGTTGGCATAATTGAGCACCTTGGGCGCGGAATGCGCGTCTCCCGCGCAAAATAACGCCGTCAAAACCAACACTGCCGCACAAAGTATTTTTTTCATCCTCATTCCTCCTCACAGGTTTTAATAACGATACTGTAATATTAAGCCGCTGACGATAAATTGGTATAACTCCCGCAAATCGGCCTGAAAAGATTCGCTAATCATTTCCTTAAGCGGCCGTAGCGTAAAATAACTTGCTTGATAATGCGAAATTGTAACAACTATTGAATTATTGTCAAGGTAATGAAATTTTCCTAAAAACCGCGGGCTCAAGGCCTCGGGCTCTGCCCGCAGTTTGAGGATTTTTGTTCATCAATGCCCTTCCAGCGCCTCATATTCGTAGAAATCCGGCACGTATGAGATAACGTTACCGTTTTCCGGGAGCGAATCAATTATCTTATGCCGCGATTCGTATACGAGATACGGCTTATTCCCGTCCTGCTTGTAGAGACAGATGTCGCGCCCGTTTATTATCACGACCTGAACCGGATTGAAACTCCCGGGAAAATAAACTTTCTGATCGTCGCGGTTCAGATAATAGCACGTTCCGCGATAAATGGGGTATGCTACGCCGTCACTGTACTTTTCTTTCGTCTCGGCGAATTCAAGGTTTTCGATGTATACCGGCAGTATAAAAAATTCCTTGAACCCGGCGCGGACACGCTTGATCTCCAACAGCTTGTTGTCAAAGTGGAATATATCCACATCGCCCAAAATGCACGAACCGGAGCAGACGACCTTCTTATCAGCCGAGGACAGCCCGCCCGACAGCGAGAATACCTTGTAGTGATAGTTTCCGTGAGGAAGCGTGCAATCGTCGGATATGACTGCATTCCGCGCGTTGATCTCGTATGCCGCGTTCTCTCTCCCCCTGAAGAAATATTCCAACTTCGCGTCGCCGGGGCCGATGAAAGCCTGCGGGTTTTTGAGCGAGAGCGTCCCGCCGCGCATTTCAAACCTCGGGCTCTCCCTGAATGTCTCCCTAATGCATATCGAAAACAGATCGCGCCGCGAACTGTCGTCCCCGCTGTCCAGTATAAGTTGAACGGGAACGATATCCTCGTCCCTGGCAAAATCGGATTTCGAGACGCGCTCTCCGATATCGAAGACGGCCGAATCCCTCTGTTTTGTACATTCGATTACCTGTTCCCCTATTCTCAGCTTGCACGTTATTTCCTCCGGGCAGATCGTCACGATACGCGCGCCGTCCGTTATATTTCCGCGCCATACCGCCGTCCCGGCCTCGATCGCGTCGCCGCCCGGCCATGACGGCTCCATTCGCCATCTGATTATGGGGATTTTTATTTTCAGATCTCCTTCGCCGAACGGAATTCGCTTGTATTCTCCTTCCTCGACGCCAGAGATGCCAAAATCCGTCTGTCCGCCTCTGTATTCGATCCTGGCCGTTCCGCCGTGCGCGCTGCCGAAGTAATACGGCCGGTCGAACACGGTTCGAATATCTCTTATGACATAGCAACGGAAACGGCAGACTTCCGCAGCGATTCTCCCCTCGTCGGCGACTACGGCGTCGAGAAACCCGTCGTTCAGCATGTCTTCGGTCACATCCAGAACGCAGTTCACTGTCTCGTCCTGACCGCCGGCGCGGCGCTCCCGGAAAGAATAGCTCTTCCCGTTCACCCTGAAAGCGTACCTGTCGAGATTATGTTCCTTCGGAACTCTCGCCGTGAGGGAAATATTCCCGCCGTAGACCTTGTACTCGCCGCCGCGGTACAGGTACGTCACTCCGCCGCAGGGCTCCCCCGATACGGAAATTTTGACCGACTCGTCCTTGAAATCGGAGCATACTATATGCCCGTCGAGGGATAACCCGAACCGTTCGGTAAATTTGACAGCGCGCATCTGGCCGGAAGAGGATCGTACGATTCTGTCGTCGCCGGATTCATCGAAGGACAGTTCCCTGTCGCCGGTCGTGAAAACGCTGAAGATACCCGATCCGATATTCTGAACCGGCAGTTCCGTATAACCTTCGAACACAATGACTTCACGGCAGAGCGACGTTCCGGAGTCATACGCCGTTTCGCCGTTCACGAAAATTTTGACCCTTATCTGCAAATCGTTCCTCGACGCGAAATCGGACATGGAAAAGAGGGGACTTCTCTTCCCCTCCGCAGTCCATGAGAACCCGTCGCCGTATACGCCCAGAGCCTCGCGTGAAAACCCGCCGCCGCACAGAATCTCGGCGAACACATCGGGAGAGCTGTTCGATTCGAGGTTAAGGCGGAAATCAGGTATGACGAGTTCGATCGCGCCTGAATTCGTGACCTCGTAAAACGGGCGTATATCGCCGTATTCCATTACCGTCTGAAATCCCGCCGCCCGAGGCGGCTTCACCGGGACGGCGTGTTTTTCCCGGAACCAGCAGTTCAGCAGTTCGTCGAGATATGTCCTGTTCTCAATCCTGCCTACGGAATTAAGCCTGCCGATCCCGGCCAATATATCCCCGGCAAAATTTCTGAAAAACACCGGACGTTTTCGCAGAAGAACGACCAGTCCCGTCATCAGCCCGGAATATTCGCCCTTGAGTTCCACCGCGCCCTGGTTCGGGCAATCCGAGAACAGCCTCTGCATCTCGCCGGTCATGGAGGTAAGAGCGGGATCTCCTTTAACGAGCAGCCCTCTCAGGTTGTTTCTGTAAAAATCGGCCAGAAAATCGAGAAACGAGAATATGCTTTCGCGCGGCGCAAGCGAGTGAACCATTATCGTGGCGTAGTATTCCCTTTTACCGGTTTTGGGATCGATGGAGAAAAATCTGTTATTGGATTTCATAGTCTCATAAATGGCGTTGCACATCGTGCCGCGCAGGGTTTCCTCCGCGCTTTTCTCAAAACCGAACTGGCGCCCTATGAAATTCCAGAACTTGTTCTCGTCGTCCGATATCCACCGTTTCGCTATATTGACGAGCGTCACGGTGAGAAGCAGCTTCTCGTAGCCGTTCGGCAGGTAACTATTGTAGGCGTTGATGAGAATCTTCCCCGACATGCGCACCAGATCGTTCAGGACGCTCGGCGATAAGCGTTCCATGCCTATGAGCGGATTTCTCGATATCAGATTTGGCAGATAGACCTTCAGGTCGTTTTCGTTGCCGTAAAGAGCGCGTCCCGCGCGCATGTCCTCCTCGCCGTGCGGAAGCGCGTCGTAAACAGGCGCGGGAGCCGGTTCCTCTCTCGTCTCAGTTTTGAGCAGCCGGAGGGAGACTTCGCGCGACGAACCGGAGTCCGGTAAAATGTAGAGAATATTTGGGTCATATACAGCCGGATTTGACTTCACGGCATAGAGAGCCGGGCCTGGTCCCATTCTAAAATCAAACCCAAAACCGTCGTCGTCTTTGTCGGTTTTCGCGGCGGGTTCAAATTCCGATTCCGGCTCTAACGCGATTCCCATTTCACGCTCGAAATCAAAAACCATATCCGGATCAAACATCGGCGCAAAAACGGGTTCAATGATATCCGTGTCGATTGTAAACGTTGGTTCCGCACAAGACGGCACAGATCCCGGAGCGGGCGTTTCATCCGGTTCCGCGGCGGTCTCCGCGTCAGGTCCCGCCTCAGAATCCGACGCATCCGCCGGTTTCGGTACGCCGCGGTTTACCGGTTCGGGCCCGTTATCTTCCCCGCCCTTTTCGATTACGGTTTCGTCGAGCAGCGAGCGCCATCCGACGTGATCGTTCTGCTGAAGGACGGACAAAAATCCCGTGAAAAGTTTTACCGCTTCCCTGGGCGTCCTGTAAAACTTGGCGCCGAGGGACCATGCGCAGAGATTCATAAAAGAGCGTATCGCTTCGTCGGGTATCAGATATTTCGACCTGTCCCCCAGGGCGAATACGTTTCTTATGTTTTCGAGAAGCAGGTATAGGTCCTCCGGAGAAAATTCACCCAGCCGCATGACCGGGGTTGAAAAATCCTTGAGTCCCTCCCTAGCGAAGGGATTTGGGGCAAGACGGCTCGAAAGCGCCCCATTGCTCATGAGACCGCTTTCATGGTCGTCCAGAAAAAAGTCCGCGCCGGCGAACAGAAAACCTATCCCCGAGGCTCTGCCCTGGAGACACTCGTTTAAAATCTGGAGAATCACTTCATAATTGCTCGAGCGCGCGGCACGGTTGGTGATGCCCTGGGTGAACAGCCCCATTTCGTCGAGCAGTACGAACATGCCCGAAAACCCGGCAATCCGCACGAAAGCGCCCCAGAGTTTCAGGTAATCGTAGATATCCTTGTCATTGATGAACGAGTCGATCCCAAGCTCGTTCCTCGCGTCGGTCAGTTTGCCGAAACCGCCGGCGAGCCATCTTATCGCGGAACCGAACATGTCCTCGTCTCCGGCGACATACGCCTCGCAGCACTTTGTCATGGCGGCCGAGAAGTGAAATCCCCCCACCATATCGCGCAGCGGGCTAAGCCCGTTTCTTACGGCGGAAAGCAGGTTTTCTCCATCCAGGCGCCGATCCGAAAAGCTTTTTATCCACCTTTCTATGACTAACTCCATAGCTCCGCCTTCCGGCTTCGCGTTTACGGACATTCCGGCCGCGAGTTCGGCGTAGAGATTCCGCGCGTACCCCGTCGTGGACGCGAGCCTCCTTTTGGGAGTCACGTCGGCGTGCATCACCACAAAATCCTCCGCTATAGCGACAGCTTTAGTAAGGTTGAGGAAGAAGCTTTTGCCCGTACCGAACTTTCCGACGACGAAGCGCACCGAAGCGCCGCCCTCACGGACGCGCTCCAAATCGCCTATCATCGCCATTATCTCGTCTTTTCTATCGACCTGTATGTGTTGCAAGCCTATGGTCGGCACAACCCCCGCGGAAAGGGACTTCACTATGGCGTCCCGTTCGCGCCGCGTTATCTTTACCGCGCCGTTGTTCGCCGAAGCGGCCTCGGCCAGCCGTCTGCTTCGATATGTATCTGTATCAGGCAAGGGAAGCATTAATCAAGCACCTTTCGCGAAAATCTCGGACAGTATCATTCCGACCGATTCCGTTTCTTTTTTCTTGCGGGCCACTATTTCGAGGTCTATGTTCAATATAGAACTCGCCGGACCCACCGGCTTTTTGGGCTGCTGTTCAAAGAGCGCCTCGACCTCTATGATACCGGACGCCGAGTAGCGGAAACCCATCAGGAGCTGATACAGATCCCGTTCGTCGAGTTCCAGAGCCGCGAACAGCTTGCGGAGCGCTATTATCTTGCCGCTCCCTATGGACCCGGCCGCGCCTACCGTCGTTATCGCGCAAGCCAACCGCCGGCGCTTGTCCGGAGGTATTATTTTCAGCAGGCGCTCTACGATCACATCTATATCGGGAGGATAAAGCGACAAAAAATCCTTAAGAGTGGTAAGTGCGCGGACATCCGTATCCGTAAGGTCAAAATTTTTCTCCATTATATAGGACAACTGTCTTATCTCGGACGGCTCGAACATGCCGTTGCCCATAGCTACCGACATCCCCAGCTCTACCATCAGGTGCGCCAAGGGATAGAATTGCGAAAGTTCCTCGCGAGGGTTAATCTTCATGATGGTGACGACATCATCCCCGGATACATCCGCGTATTCGGGGAGAACGTGCGGGACAACCAGATAGCCGACTCCTTTTGCCGCCTCGTACAGGCCAAGTTTCGAACGGACCGTAAGGCTTTCTCCGCCGGCGCGAATACCCAGGAGGTTTCCCAGCTCTGTTATAGTCAAAAGTGTCAGCGGCTTCACGGTTCTATTAGAACTCATTCAAGTCCCCCTCGCCGACTCTCATCGCGCCAACATTTTCTGCCGCTGGCGACATATTTCTCTTGAAATGGATTTTACCACCATTTTCAGGAAAACTTGCAGCGGAAAAGCTAACAGCCTCCCGAATTTTTACTTTTCATACTTTTGACATTATACTAAAAGATGGCGCGCTTGTGGAGTTAAAAACGCGAACCCGATTTTTTTACGGCTATCGCCGGCTCAACCCTGAGAATATTCCTCCCGCCTTTGCGGGATGGCGGACGTGACCGCTTTAAATACTGAAATGGAGAAGATTGCGCATGACACGCTTTTCGAATACGAAGGGATTCATACTTGGGGCGGTTTCCAGCGGCGCCGGCAAAACGGCCGCGGCTTCGGCGATATGCCGCCTGCTTTCGGAAAGCGGAATGACCGTACAGCCGTTCAAAACCGGCCCGGACTTCATCGACACTTCCTATCTCGCTATATCGTCGGGCAGGACATGCCGTAATCTCGACGGCTTCCCCTGCCCGGAACTGATGCCGTTTTTTTACGCTGAGAGCTGCGGATACGCGCCCGCAGCCGACATAGCCGTCATAGAAGGCGTAATGGGCCTTTATGACGGACTGGGGCCCGACGGCGAATATTCCACGGCGTGGCTCGCCCGCAACCTTGATCTGCCGGTCGTCCTGCTGGTGGACGCGCGTTCCGCGGCCACCAGCGTAGCGGCTGTCGCGAAGGGCTTCGCCGATTTGAAACCGCTTGCTCCGCGAATAGCCGGAGTCATAGCGAACCGAGTGTCGGGCGAACATCACGCGGAACTGATAAGGGAAGCTCTCGGCAGATTCACCGGTCTGCCGCTCCTGGGATGGCTGCCCAACATCAAAGACGACTCTTTCCCATCCCGTCATCTCGGATTGGTTCCCGCGTCCGAACATAAATCATCCGCCGCTACAATCGACAATTACGCGCGGGCACTGCGCGAACATCTCGACGCCGATCTGCTGCGGGCGATTGCCGGAGCGCCGTCCGGACAATATATCGAGCCGAAGATTCCCCCGCCCATACGCAAACCGGACGGCGCTCCGGTCCGCGCCGCCGTGGCCGACGACGACGCCTTCTGCTTCCATTACCGCGAAAACTGGCGGCTGCTGGAACGCCTGGGCGCGGAAATTAAGACGATATCCCCCATTCGCGGGAACGGCGTCCCGGAGGACACAGACCTGCTAATCCTGCCGGGCGGCTATCCCGAGGAATTTTCCGCGGAACTGTCGGGCAACGCCGAATTTATGAAATCGGTGTCCAATTTCACCCGCGAAGGCTGCGTCTACGCCGAATGCGGCGGAATGCTGTATCTATCGCGAAGTATGTCGTATCGCGGGCAAGAGCGCGCGATGACGGGCGTCATAGAGGCGGACGTCAAAATGACCGGGCGGCTGTCACGGTTTGGATACGTCGAGGGAACCGCTCTCCGCGACAATCTCCTGATGCGCTCCGGGGAATCGGTGCGGGCGCACGAGTTTCACTACTCCAGACTGGATGGAAGGGAACCCGACGCTTACTCGGTCAAAAAATTTTCCCGTCCCGGCGAAACATGGACGGACGGATACGTGATGGAAGACGGCCGGCTGCTCGCCTCCTACCTTCACATAAATTTCTACTCGCGCCCGGAGTCGGCGGAAAGGATGCTGAAACGCGCCGCGTGTAAAACGCGCCCGCGGCGCGAAGAAGTCGAATGAAGGCACAGCCTGCTTTGAGCAGCTTATATAAAAACGGACAGGCCGGGCTTCCGGAAGCGCAAATTAACCTGCCCCGTCCTTTTGTCCGTGTAAAACAAGGACGCCGTTAGCGCACGTATCGTCCGGCGGAGCGGCCGGGACTATCTTTTCTTTCGGCAGCCATTTCAGCAATATGTTGTTGAGCGCCGGTATCTCTATCGGTTTGCTGATGTAATCGCTCATGCCGCACGAGATATACGCATCCCTCATTCCGGTGATGGCGTTGGCGGTGAGGGCTATTATCGGAACCGTTTGCGTCCAGCCGGGGGTGGCGCGCAATGTCCTGGTCGCTTCTATGCCATTTATCTCGGGCATCATGTGATCCATGAAAATGATGTCGTATCGCTTGTCCTTTGTCATATCGTAAGCGATTTTCGCTCCTTCCGCCGTATCGGCCTCTATGTCGTACTGGCGCAGAAGTTCGCTTTCCACCATCAGGTTGATGTCGTTGTCGTCGATCAGAAGCACTTCCGCGCCCACGCACTTGAAGGCTCCGATGGATTCTCTGTTCACGCCGTCGCGGAGATCACGCCCCGATTTCATGTCGTTCGCGGCATGCGCCATATCGATAACCAGGACGGGCTCGAAAAGCACCTCTATATTTGCCCCCGTGTGCTGGCCGGCGGCGGCTCTTATGTCTTTGATCGCGACTATCCGGCAGGACCGCGGTATCCTGTCCATATAGTCCTCCATTACGCGCCGTCCCGCGTCGTACCTGTATATGAGATGCGTGTACGAATTTTCCGCGAGAAACTTCGCAAATCCGGCCTCGTCGCTGCAAGCGTCGTACGGTACTCTCAGATCCTTCAGCATGAGTCCGTACTCGTCGAGGCGCGGAGAGTCCGTCAGCAGCAGAATCCGTTTTGACGCCGGATTCTGAATATAGGCGAGCGACATGCTCGACGCGGCGCGGACTTCTATGGAGAAGTGAAAAACGCTCCCCTCTCCGTATCTGCTCCTCACATCGAGTTTTCCTCCCATTTTCCTGACCAGACGGTCGCTTATCGAAAGCCCCAACCCGGTGCCCTCGACACTGCGGTTCATATATTTGTCCGTCTGGGCAAACGGCTGAAATATCATCGCAATGTCGCCCTTTTTTATACCTATGCCCGAATCGGACACATCGAAAGACAGCCTGACCATGTCGCCTTTCGCCAGTTCGCACGACATCGACAACCCAACGTGCCCATGATGCGTGAATTTCACAGCATTATTCAGCAAGTTGAGTAAAACCTGTTTCAACCTTATGTCATCGCATATTACCGAAGACGGCGCGAGCGGATCGATATGAGAGACGAATCGTATGTTCTTCTCGGAGGCCTTCAAATTTATCAGCCCGGAGATGTCCGTGAGAAGCGCGCCCAGATCAGACGGGGCTTCGATAAGTTCCAGTTTGCCGGCTTCTATTTTGGAGAAGTCCAGGAGGTCGTTGATTATCGTGAGCAGCGAATGAGACGCGTTTGTTATGCTTTGGGCGTAGCCCCTTTGAACATCGTCGAGCTTTGTAAGGAGGAGCAGGTCGCTCATGCCTTTTATGGCGTTCATCGGCGTGCGTATCTCGTGGCTCATATTGGCAAGAAACGTACTCTTCGCCCGGTCGGCGGCCTCCGCGCGCTCGACCGCCGCCGACAGTTCCGTGACGTCGTGAAAGGCCACCGACAACCCCAGGCAGGCCCCGTTGGAATCGACAGCCGGAGAAATTCCGCCCTCTAAGCGCAGCGTTTTGCCGGATGTAAGCGTCACATTGTCATTGAAGGAGACAGTGGCGGCTTCATCGAGCGACTTGCGAAACCACTCCTCCATCCGTGCCACCCACGGCTCCGACGTCACTCGGAGAAACATCTCCCGGAACAAGAGTCCGTTCATTTCCTTCTGATCCGAAAATGATAACAATCGCATCAGTCTGTTGGTGCCGACGACATACCGCATTTCATTGTCCAGGATAAACACCAGAATAGGGGAAGTTTCGAGCAAAAGCTTGTTATAGAGCAATTGAGCCGAAAGCTTCTTTTCGTTGAAAACCCTCAGATGCTCGACATGTTCGTACATCATCGAAAGCTGGTTATAATTGCGCTCCAGCTTGTGAAATTTTCTCCAGGCTTTTTGATATTCGGAAACGATTTTTTGCATATTCTGCCCGTCAGTCCGATATCCGTTTTCAGTGTTCATGACTACCTCGAATATCCCCGCGGCGTGCGGCTTTCAACTGCGATGTTATCCCTGCTCCAGGGCTGATTTATTACCAGAGGCCTGAAGGGCGAAGAGTTAAACCCTTGCGGCGTTCGTGTTCCTAAGCGGCGAAATGCCGTTTAAGCGAATTAATCAGCGTTTTTCTATATAAAATGAACCGTAATTTGATTTGGAATTACAAGGCGATCATCACCAGCGATTCGTTATGCGCGGCGTTACTGGCCCTGTCACGTATGGACGTGGGACAGATCTCGCCGAAACTGTAGAACCCGGACAAGGCAATATCCCTCGGCAGATTTTTGTGGAACACATCGGTTTCGAGCGTGGAGTCGGACGCCATGACGTAATACCTCGCGACGCAGGAGACGGCGAACACCATAGAGTATTTATAGCCCGCGTCCTCATTGAGCTTCATCTTATCCAACAGGTCTTTTACGCCGTTTCGGGCGGACATCTCGATATCGCTCTTCTGAAGGATTCCGACAGATATGACGCTCCCCTGCGGCACCTCGCCTATCGCCGTTCCGGAACCGGTTTCGAAATCCACTCCGTGCAGAGTACGCACGACCGGTATCCCGTCCATGTCCGCGCCTCCGGAATGTTCGACCAGCAGAGGGTAAGATGTGAAAAATGTGGTCTTTTCGTCAGAATCGGCAAATTTTGCGACGTCGATGCCGAACCGTTCCAGAAAACAGACGAAGGTTTCGTCGCCGACCCTGTATATTTCGTTGCACTTCGAGCTGGTCACGGTGCGTTTGAGGTTGGTAAGGGAGCCCAGCGAGTTTTTGACCGTCATAACAGGCTTCACGGCCCCGGACATCAGCAACAGCGCCATTCTGTCGCTGGCCGCGGTGTCTCCGCAGTACACCGCGCTTTCGCCGTATACTTCGTCGTGAGAGGGCAGTCCGCCGAATACGGGAAGCCCGCCCGACACCCGGCCCAGTTCGCGCGGATATATGTCTATCATTATGCCGAGGATATACGGAGGGAAGGCCATTATCAGCGCCGGTTCGCCGTCGAGGGCCGCCTTCGCCTTATTGTAGGTCGACTCTATCTGCCCCAAGATATTGTCCGTTGTGAGAGGTTCGCTCACCGCAATCGAAAAATGCACGTCGTCGGACGTCACGACCGTCAGAATAGCCGCCGAATCACAAAGTTCGCCATTTCCGCTGAACGCGGCCGTGGCCGAAAAACCGACGATTGGAATTCCGAGCGTTTGCCGCAGCCCCTCAGCGAGCGCCTTGTGATCGGAGTAAGAGTCGCACAGCAGCAGACCGAAACTGTTCCTGCCAAATTTTATATTGCGCAGGGTTTCGTTCGCGAGTTCTGAAATTCCGGCTTGTATATCATCTAATTCATAAGTGACAGCGGTTATCGAGTTCAACATTTAAACACCACTTCCCATTCGCTTTTAAACATAATATCTCGAACGGGAGATGACGATATAACGGTTTTTACCAATCTTTCGAGATATTCCGCATTTTAGGAAAGGCTGATGCGGCGTTCGTGTTCCAAGCGGAGGAATGTCGTTTGAGCGAATTAATCAGCGTCTCAGCTATTCATCGCGGCAATCGGAGATTCCGGCAAGTGAAAAAATCGCGCGCCGCAGTTCCTCGCTCTGCGCGTCAGAGTCCAGGACAGCCCTCACTTCGTCTATCAAGCCGCAGTTTTCCTCGTCCAATTTGGAAAGAAAGATTTTTTCATGGCTGGTATTGTCTACATGAATCGGATCGTAAAACAGCTCCTCGAACAGTTTTTCTCCCCTGCGCATTCCGGTGAACTCTATTTTCACTTCCCTGTGCGGCTCACGACCGTGGAGTCTTATCAGCGTTTCCGCCATCTCGGCGATATTCACCGGCTCGCCCATGTCCAATACGTACATCTCTCCCCCGCGCCCCATCGACGCCGCCTGTAAAACGAGGCTCACCGCTTCGGGAATGAGCATGAAATATCTGCGCATGTCCGGATGAGTCACAGTTACCGGGCCGCCTCGCATTATCTGTTTTTCGAACAGCGGAACGACGCTCCCTCTGCTCCCCAGGACGTTGCCGAACCTCACCGCTATATATCCGACGGAAGAATGAACAGCCTGCGCGCCGCGAAGCAGGCGTTCGGCGACGCGCTTCGTCGCTCCCATAACGCTTGACGGGCGCACGGCTTTGTCGGTCGATATCAGGACGAACCGCTCCGCCCCATAATTTCCGGCAATATCCGCCGCCGTCCATGTTCCAAGGGCGTTGACGCGGAGCGCCTCCCTCGGATTTTCCTCCATCAGCGGGACATGCTTATGAGCGCCCGCGTGGAAGACAATTTCAGGCCTGTGTTCCCTGAAAACGCGTTCCACGGCGACCGCGTCCGCGATATCGGCTATTATCGGCATGTAGGGCACGCCGGAGTCCAATTCAGACAGATCCTGCATAAGGTTGTAAATCGACTGTTCTCCGTGCCCCAATAACAAAAGTTCCCTCGGCTTGTGTTTCATTATCTGGGTGCATATTTCGGCGCCGATGGAACCTCCTGCCCCTGTCACAAGGATTTTCCTGCCGAAGATGACGGAGGATATCCTCGCCTCATCGAGATGAATCGGTTCCCTGCGCAGTAAATCCTGAAGCTGCACGGACCTGAGGCTGCCAATTTTCACTCCGCCTCCGGCTATTTCGCGCATACTGGGCAGTACGCGTACTTCGACATTGGCGGAAGCGAGCGAATCGAGATACCTGCGCATCCGGGTTCCGCTGGCGGACGGTATGGCTATCAACGCTACCCTGATCCCGTTTTCGGCACAGACCTGAACCAGGCAGTCGTCGTCGCCGAGCACTGGAAGACCGGCTATGACTTTCCCTCGTTTTTGCGGATCGGAGTCTATAAAACCTATCGGGGAAAACAACGACACGTTTCTCAAAAGATCGCGGGCGAGAAACGCCCCGGCCTCGCCCGCTCCGATGATTATCGTTTTTTTCGATTCCCCTCGGCTCGCGTCGGCGGAAGAGACGTAAAATTCCGCAAGGCGCCACGACGCGCGAATGGCTCCGATGAAAACAAGCCCGCCCAGAAAGGTTATGGCAAGCGACGTTCTTGGAACCACCAGCGATTTCAGTGAAAACAAGAAAAAATTTACACACCCAAACAGCGCGCATCCCCAAAAATAAGCCCGCGCCATCCGGGCGTATTCCTCTACGCTGGCCTGCGGCCAATGTATCCGGTAAATACCCGCGTTCCACATAACGAACGTCACGCAGATGGGAAAGACTATCGCCGCGAGCATCAAATCATTGCGAAAATTCGGCGAGATCAAAAGCGTGAGGCGCAAAGCGAAACTTATGTACACGGCAAAGGCCAGCGTACACAAATCAACTACCGCCACCCATCTGTTACGTCTCGACAGCGCCAGCCACAAACGCAGAATTTTTCCGCTCAAGCCGTGTGCCTCACGGATAAAAAACCGGATTTGACGTCAAATTATGAGTTTACTGCCTCTATTGCCGGGGCCGGAAGGCGAGGACAACCTGTCCAACTGGTGAAGCACGTCGGACGAAGCGACGGCTATCGACGGCTTGCGCGCTTCATCGCGCGCATACTCCTTGAGCCTTTTATCGTACTCGGCCATCGCGCGTTTTATGACTTCCACATCTCCGCGCACCCATTGAAGGATGTTATCAGCCACAGCTTTTACCACGTCTTCGCCAGGCGCTTCCTGAATCATGCCCAGCTCTTCGAGCATACGGTGTTCTTCCCTGACGGATTCCATAATGTCCTCGTCGCTGATGAACCCTTTCTTGTAGAGCGCCCTTACCACGACGTTGAATCTGGTCTTGCCGTTCTCGTCGCTCATCGAGAGGGATTCGACCCTCGACAGTAACATGGTGATGACTTCTTCCAGGCTAATTTGCATGGGAACAGCCATTATCAATACCTCCAGCCAATTTTATCGCGCGTCTTTCTCCGGGCGCGTGAACTAAAATATTTTAACATAACAGAATGCCTTATTCCGACAAGTTCCGATATTTTTCAAACGCGCGGGCGAGGCGTTTCACTCCGTCCCCGATATCCCCGGCGCGTATCTTCGCGTATGACATTCTGAACGCGTTCTCTCCCCCGCCGGACGGATAAAAAGCCGTCCCTGGAATGATTCCAACCCTTTCTTCTTCCACGGCCCACCGCGCAAACCGTGAACTCGAAAAATTATTCATGTACGACGGCGAAACTTCGCCCCATACGAAGAACCCTCCGTCCGGAAGATTCGTCCTTATGCCGAGCGGAGACAGATAGCTGCCGCACATGAGCGCCATCTCGTCCCGCCTCTTCCTGTATTCGGTACGCAGAAACGATATCCTGTCCCCAAAATCGATGCTCTCTAGATAACGCAATATGCCCCTCTGTATGGCAAGGGGACGTCCCAACCCCGACGACACGCGCAGAGCGCCGAAAATATCGGAGAGATACGGCGGTATTACGGCCCACCCAACCCTCAGACCAGGCGCTATCGTCTTGGAAAAACTGCTGCAATGTATGACCCTGACGTCATCGTCCGCAAGAGCGAGAAAAGACTCGGGGGGATCGCCGTCGTAACCCAGGTAGTGATAGGGATCGTCCTCTACCAATCCGATTCCGGCCTTACAAAGTATCTCCAGGACCTCCACCCTGCGCTCGCGCGGCATGGTTCGCCCGCTGGGGTTCTGGTAGTTCGGTATGGTATACAGGAAACGCGCGGGAACGGACGAGACTATACCGGCGAGTTTCTCTGGAATTATCCCGCTGCCGTCCGACGGGACCGGCAGGCAAAACGCTCCCGCCGCCCGAAAAGCGAGCAAGCTCTCCGTATACGTGGGACTCTCGACGAGGACTACAGATCCAGGGTCGACAAAAGCCGCTGTCACAAGACTCATAGCCTCGCCCCCTCCGTTAGTCAGCAGGATATTGCCTGCATCGACCCACTCCGGCGCGATTCCGTCGGCTTTCATGCGGGAGGCTATCCAGTCCCGTAAACCCTCGTCCCCATAATCATCATGGTAGTAACCCCACACATCGGCGTCTCCTAAAGCGTTCGCTATCGCTTCAGCAATCTCCTCCCTGGGGAACAAATCAGGGGATGGTTCCCCCGCCCCGAACGAAATTGCCTCGTAACGCTCTATGAGCGATATCATCTCCCCTATGCCGCTTTTCCCGAGCCGTTCCCTCGAAGCCCCGCTCAGGACGCCCGCGAGAGGAGCAACGGAACCTTTGATTTTAACGTGTTTCATGGCAAAACCCCTCGACGCGTCATTCAAAACCCTCTCTTTTATGGTATAGTAACATAAATTATCTTGGATTGATACGATTCCGCGATTTACCACGCGGAAAAATGGTTGTGTCAGCCATGCGAAAAGATCATATCGTTGCCGCAAATACGTATTTCAACAATAATTGTTTTGCGGAAAGAGGGTTGCCAGTTGTTGTTGGATAATACCAACATAAAGCGCGTTTTAATTTTTTCCTTCGAATCATCCTTGTGCTGGGTGTTGGCTGATATATTGCACGGCATGGGCGAAAACATCGCGCGCGGATCATCGGCAAAGGTGACTTTCGCAAGCGTGGTATTTTTATTTATAATAGATTTCACCCTGTCTCTGCTCAATCTTTTGCCGTCGATAATCGCCCGCTCCATGGTTGCGCGAAAACCAATCTCGGGAGGAGGCGCGATACTTACCGTATGTATCCATTACGCGACAATCTATCTGTTGATCGTAATCCCCTACGGTTTCGCGACCGGGTCGTTCACCCTGAATTCACTGCCGATGATTGGCAGCGTTATCGCCTATATCGCCTGGGCGGCTCTCTCTTACGTCACGGCGTACTGCGTCGTCTCGATGCCTCCTGTAATGGGGAATTCAGAGAATGAATTGCTCATCTCCCTCAACGACTCCGAAAAATGCCTCGCCGCTCTCGGCGATTTCATGGCGATCCTTTCCCCGGCAATCGGGGAACACCGCAAGGCGGAGAAACTATGGTCGGAGGTTTACGTCTACCTCAAAGACCTTCCGAAGATCAAGAAATTTGTGGAAAATAATAGGCTGCGCCACGACGAAATAGTTCTGAACGCGGTTGGAAATATAGCGTTTACGCTGCTCGTGAGCGGAGAACTGCACTCCGCCTTTGGAACGCTATCGCCGGACGGGGAGTACGTCAGAAAAGTATGGTGGATAGCGGCGAACGAACTCTCCAAAAGGTCTTATTGCAAACCAGAAGATATCACACAGGGGCTTCAGGCGCTCGATTCAGCGATAGTATCAGTGGATGTGAAAAATTAAACACCCCGGCACGAAGGAGGAATCTCATGAGATACCCCGCGCTTATAGTTAACAGGGAGAAAGTCCTCGAAAACGCGCGTACTGTGGAGAAACTCTGCCGCTCCAACGGTATTGCCGTATGGGGCGTCACGAAAGGGCTGTCCGGAGATCCCCGTCTGGCGTCGATATTCGCGGATGCCGGCTTCAAAGGGATCGCGGACAGCAGGCTGCGCAACCTGAAAAAAATCAAAGACTCCGGTTGCGGGCTTCCCCTCCAATTGATGAGAATAGCGATGCGGTCCGAACAGGAGGAACTCGTCGGCATCGCCGGCATATCCCTCCAGTCCGAGGTGACTACGATAATGGCGCTAGACGAAATCTGCGTTCGCCTTGGCACAACCCACGAAGTTCTGTTGATGGTGGACGTCGGCGACCTCCGAGAGGGTTTTTGGCCGGACGAGCTGCCGGCATCCGCGGAACTGCTGCGCGAACTGAAAGGCGGCGTGCGATTGTCGGGAGTGGCGGCCAATTTCGCGTGCGCGTCGGGAGTTCTGCCGACATCAGAAAATATGACGGCACTCGCGAGGTACAGGGACACGGCCGCCGGCATCACTGGTATGGAACTGCCCACGATAAGCGTCGGGGGGACTTGCTGCCTGGATGTGATAGAAAGGGGGCAGGCGCCCCGTGAAGTGAACGCCCTTCGATTATGCGAAGGAGTGATGCTGGGCATGGATACAGCCTTCAACCGTAAAATTCCATATCTATCGCGGGACGCCCTGCGCATAACGGCGGAGATAGTGGAATGCAAATTAAAGCCGAGCGTCCCGGTTGGGACTGTGGGACTCCAGGCTTTTGGAGAAAAACCCGTGTTCTCGGACAGGGGCGTGAGGAAACGCGCTCTGCTGGGAATAGGACGTCAGGACGTGAACATCGACAGAATCGAGCCGATCGAGGATGGCGTCGAGATCGTGACGGCTTCGAGCGATCACCTTATAATAGACATGACCGACGCGGATTGCGGGGTGGGATGCGAACCCGGAGACACGCTGAGCTTCAGGCCGCTTTATCCAGCGATGTTGGCATGTTCGACGTCGGAATATGTCGAACTTGTATTTGAATGACTGATATGGAGGGAAAAATATGGAACTGACCGCCAGAATTGAAGATTATCTCGAAGCGATATTGGAAATAGAGATGTCGGGAGAAATAGCCACAGTCACCCATATGTCGAAAAACCTGGGCGTGACAAAAGCCACCATAACGGCTGCTCTCAAAAAACTGAAAAGCGACGGGCTTCTGGAACACGAGCGTTACGGAGACGTGATCCTGACCCGGGAGGGGCGTGAAAAAGCCCTCGCTATCTACAGAAGACACGAATTTCTCACCGATTTCTTCGTTCGGATACTGGGATTCTCCAGGGAACGCGCGCAGAACGTCGCTTGCGTGATGGAACACGAGATAGACGAGGTCACCGAGATGAGACTGGCCGCCTTTACCGACGCGCTGACACAGGCGGAACGCAGAAACGAGACGTGGCTGCGGGAATTGCTCGACAAATTGGACTCCGCTAATGAACTCCCGGCGCCAATGTGTCTGATGCCAAACGGTTCCAGCGGAGTGATAGCCCGCGTCACAGCTCAGTACGAACTTCACCGCCGCCTCAACGCGGCCGGCTTCCTCCCCGGCGTCGAAATATTCGGCATAAAAAAGGTGGAAGCGCCGACAGGCGCCAGTTTCACGTTCACAATGAACGGCATGGGAATAAATTTCGGCATAACGGAAGCCTCAGCCGTGTGGCTGTATCAGCCCCAGCAGAGCGCCGGACGCTAAGAAACCCCGCCGGCGCGCGTATGATGGGATTTCCCGTCCCTCATAGCTTCCAGCGAATGTTCCAGCGAATCAAGCAGCGTCCGGCGGCGTTCTTTTTCAGGCATATCGACCGGCAGATCTTCAGTGAATATAGGTTCACCGAACGTCACGGCCACGCGGTACGGACGCGGAAATTTGCGTAATATCGGATACGCCTCGAATGTTCCGTCTATCCATACCGGCACTATGGGGATTTCCGTTTTCAAGGCGATGAGGGCGACGCCGCCCTCAAGAGGCCGCAAATTTCCGTCCGGCGATCTCTCGCCCTCCGGAAATATCAACACGCTGTAACCGTTCCTTATAAATCCGATAACGTCGCGCAGCAGGTTAGCCGCGCTGTTTTTGTTCTGTTGGTTTACAGGCACGGCTCCCAGCGCACGGATCAACGAAGCGAACAGAGGAACCTTGAACAACCCGTCCCAAGCGATGAACCTGATGGCGCGGGGATACAGCATCCCAACGAGCGGAGGGTCGAGATAACTTTCGTGATTGGCTGCCAGAATCACAGGTTTGCCGTTCCTCGCGGCAAGAAATTTTTTGAGTTCCGTCAGTCCTTTTACCGATACCCGGTGATAGATGAAAAAATATATCCTGAAAAAAATTTGCGCCAGCCTGAAAAACAAACCGCTCCCCCTTTCCGCTCACCACGTGCGATTATTTATCATTGCGACTTCATATCCATTTTACCCCTATTTTTGAATTTTTATAATTCGAGCCGGGCACTGTACAGACTTGGGTAACATCTGAATATATATATTCCCAGAAGTATAAAAATTATTTTCAGTTTTTAATTGATAAAATAAAAATTTACTTGACAGCAATATGACATTATGTTTAAAATAGTGACAGCTATTCTAATTGCCGTAAAAAAATATATTAAATTTAAGCAATAAATTTTTCTATAATTAAAAATTATAGGAAAAATAATTATGAGGAGGAATTGTGTATGAAGAAAATATTGCTTGCTTTGTTAGTTGTCGTGATGTTGCCCTGTTTAACTTTTGGCGCTGAAACAAAGTCAATTAAAGTCGGTTTCGTGATTAGCGCGCTCAATGAGCCGATATTCCAAGCGTATCAGGATTATGTTGGAGAGGCCGTCGAGGCGGCGGGTAAGGCAGCTGGGTATGAAATCGAATACGTGGCTGTTACGTCGGACGGTGCGATAAATCAGGAAAATGCCAACGTCAAAGATATGATCTCGGCCGGTTGTAACTACATAGTGCTGAATACGATAGACAGCAAAGCGTGCTTTGCTTCTATCGAGGAAGCCCACGCAGCGGGAGTGAAGGTCATAATGTTTTGCCGCGAAGCTGACGCCAGCGCGACAGGCAGCGAAAAACCGGACGCTACCGTCAACATGGACAGCTACGATCAGGCGTATACGTCGATGAAGAGGACTTTGGAGTATATGAAGCAGGACGGCGTCGAAGTAGTCAACTTTATAAGCATAATGGGTTACATGCAGGACCAGAACGCGATCAACAGGCAGCAGGGCGTCGAGGATGCGTGTAAGGAAGCGGGGATAAAGATAGCCACCACAGTTTCGTGCGGTCAGTGGGATCCGTCGACGGCTCTCACAAACCTTACAACCGCGCTGCAGACTTATCCGGATTCCAACTTTGTTTATACTCCGTCCGATTCTCAGTTACCGGGCGTGCAAACCGCTCTCGAACGTGCAGGAAAATGGGCAAAACGCGGCGAAAAAAATCACGTGTATCTTGCTGGAACGGACGTTTTCCCGGATGGATACAAGTACATCGCTCAGAAATATGAAGAGGCGAGCACGGAAAACCCGGTTTGGCTTTGCGCTGAAAAGACGGCGGATATAATAATCACTCTCGAAAAAGGCGAAAAACTTGCTGAAGACGGATTTTTCAAAATCAAGGGACGTGTTTTCGACCAAGAGAATTACAAAACGTTTGACCACGTTTGGGCCAAAGATTATTCGGGCGAAGACCTAAAAGTTTTCGACAAGTAGATTTTAAATTGAATTTTAGAAGTTAAATACCGAAGACATCTAGGGAGAAAGCCGTTTTTCTCCCTAGAATGATTTTAGAAAAGCGTGTTGATATCGGGAGTGTCTTGATGACTGAACTTCATGAAACGAAAAATTTTTGGAACGACTATACGAAGAAGACCGTCAGACGTTATTTATTTTTGTTTTTCGGCGGCGTTCTAGTTTTTATAATACTTTCGGTTTCAGTCGACAAGTTTTTTACTCCGTACAACATATTCAATATCATTACGCAAGCGTCAATATATGGAACGATGGCTGTGGGGCTCGCCTTCGTACTAATAACAGGCGGAATAGACATATCGTTGCCTCCTGTTATGGCAGCCGGAGCCGTGGTTGGAATAACATACATGTCGACTACCGGAGATTGGCTGGTGGGTTGCCTCATAGTGATCATGGTATGCCTTTTGGCGGGCTTGATAAATGGCGTTGCCGTTGCCGTTTTCAATATGCCACCTATGATTGTTACCCTGGCAATGATGTCTGTTGCTCAAGGATTTGCTACTTGGTATACGAATTATGATACAGTTATCGGCATTCCAAAAATTCTTACTTCTTTTTTCAGATCTTATGTGTGGGTTATTCCAGTCTACTCGATCGCGTTTCTCGTAATAGTAGTAGTCTCACAATTTGTTCTAGGTAAAACAGTATACGGCAGATGGCTGTATTTCGTCGGAACAAGCCGCAACGCTTCTGTTGTCACCGGAGTGCCGGTCCGTTTTACTGTGATAATAGCTTATCTGATAAGTTCTTTGACGGCGGCGCTCGCAGGTATTATGCTCTCGACTCAGATAGGATCGGCACAGGCTCGTATGGGTCCACAATCGATGGTACTCGATATTCTGTCATCAGCAGTAATTGGCGGGGCATCCGACCGAGGCGGTAGAGGCACGATCATCGGCGTGGCTATTGGCGCGCTGATAATCGCCCTTACGTCGAACGTGATGAACCTTTTGGGGCTGAAAGCGTATCCGGCGTTAGTGATTAAAGGGGTCATAATAATTCTCGCTACGTTCATGGATTATACCCTGAATAAATCGAAGTGGAGTCGAATATGACTCGTACGGAATCAGAAGCTTCATTAAAAATACGAAACAACCATAAACGTTTTCCAGGCGTATACGCGCTGAAAAACGCTTCCATCGACGCTTATCCCGGCGAAGTTTTAGCTTTGCTGGGAGTGAACGGTGCGGGCAAATCTACGTTGATGAATATTTTAGGGGGGGTGCTACAGGCCGACGAAGGGGAAATTTTCATAAATGGCACGGAAGCGAAAATTTTATCGCCTCGTGATTCGGAAAAATACGGAATAGCTTTTATCCAACAAGAAATTCAGCTTTTTTATAACATGACGGTCTATGAAAACATTTTTCTGATAAATTTAAAAGATTACAAAAAATATAAAATGTTGCCGTTCCTCGATAAAAAGTTGTTGCGCGAAAAAGCGGCCGGGCTGTTGTCTACGCTGGGATGTTATGTAAATCCGAACAGAAAAGTCAATACACTATCAGTTGGCGAACAGCAAATGGTACAGATAGCGCGCGCGCTTTCACAGGGTGGCGAAATTTTATTATTTGATGAACCAACGTCGTCCCTGTCGATGAAAGAAAAGGAAAAGCTTTTCGAAATAATTCGGCATCTGCGCGATTCCCAAAAAACGATCATTTATATTACGCACTATCTCGACGAGGTTGAAAAAATTTGCGATAAAGTCGTAATAATGCGCGATGGCCAAATCGTAGGATATGGTCACGCGCTTGATTTCGACAAAAAAAGAATTTCCGACCTTATGACGCCTTTGGAGCGTTCTTTTTCCAAAATAGAAAGCGCATCCGCGGGAAAAATTGTTTTGAGCATACGGAATTTGAGCGGTTTGAAATATCCCATAGGCGTCAATTTTGATTTGCATAAAGGTGAAGTCCTTGGGCTATGGGGACTCCTCGGTTCCGGAAGAAGCGAAACGATAAGGACGACTCTGGGTTTCGACGAAAAAATCAGCGGTGAAATTCTATACACGAAAAACGGAGAACTGGAGCCGATAGAGCCTAAAAAACTGTTTAAAGAGTGCGGGTATGTGACGGAAGGTCGTCATTTTGACGGATTATTTCTGCCGATGCCGCTTTGGGAAAATATTACGAGCGCTAATCTCCATACTTTCAGCCGAAATTTTTTTCGGGTATTGAACAAGAAAAAAGAAAAAAACGAAGGTGAAAAATATATTGGCGAAATGCGAATCGCCTCGCCTGATTGTGATATGTTGACACAGCAACTCTCGGGTGGTAATCAGCAAAAAGTTGTCATCGCCAAGTGGCTGTCTAAAAAATCCGACATATTGTTTTTGGACGAACCGACGCGCGGTGTAGACGTTGGATCGAAAATGGAGATTCAGTATTTGATACGAAAACTTGCATCCGAGGGTGTGTCTTGCGTGGTAGTTTCGTCCGAAGTCGAGGAAATTCAGGAAATTTGCGACCGGATAATAGTTTTGAGAGAGGGAGCAGTTGCAGCGGAATTGTCCAAATCGGAAATAAACAATCAGCGTCTTATCAAGGCGTGTTTGGGCGAGGTTTGAGGCATGGGAAAATCGTTCGCAACAGATAATAAAAGAATTAACGTATTGAAAGTCGTTGACTACGCGATTTACATAGTTTTAGTGTTACTTTGCGTAACTTATGCGATAGCTTCTCCAAATTTCCTAACGTTTCGCAATATATCCAGCATGTTGGTGAACAATTGCCACTATCTTCTTATATCAGCGGGAATCGCTTTAGTTTTGATAACCGGTCTGACCGATCTCTCCGTCGGCTCCATCTCTTATCTGTCAATGGTCATAGCGAGTTTTGCGATGAGAGATTGGTCCTTAAATCCGGTTGTGGGACTTCTGATTTGTATGTTAGTCGGCGCCATAGTCGGAGTGGTAAACGGTATTTTGATGGTCAAACTGAAATTGAGCCCTTTGCTTGTCACGCTTGGGATGCAGCTTGTTGTAAAAGGTGCTGGAATGATGATGACTGGAAGCTTGATTATGGTTCTGCCGGAATCCATAAAGGTATTTATGACTCATACGGTTTTCGGTTTTCCCACGTCGGTTTTGTTGGTTTTTTTGGTCATAATAATTTTACAGGCGCTGCTCTCCCTCACTCAATTCGGAAAATACGTGGTAGCCGTAGGCTGCAACGAAAGAGCGGCACGTACGCTTGGTGTAAATGCCGACAACATAAGATTCGCCTGCGTTATCATATGCGATGTTTGTGCGGCATTAGCCGGTTTTTACTGTGCTGCGAACCTCGGTAACGTTTTGCAGACGATAGGTAATTCCTGGGAATTTCAGGCGATAGCGATATCCGTTCTGGGCGGCGTAAGTCTGTTCGGCGGTATGGGAAATGTTTTCCCGGGCGTAGTCGTGGGTTTCTTGATAATGGCTATAGTCGAAAACGGACTCGGACTGATTGGAGTCATACCATATATTTTGCCGACAGTTCAAGGCATGATAATATTTATCGCAATGTACGCTGACAGCGTCAAAATCAAGCATATTAATAGATTGAACGTTCAATAAAGTGATTTTTTATAAAGAAATATAGAGGGTGAGTCGTATGCAAAAAGTGAATAATATTCAGAATCTTGAATTATCTTTAATTTGCGACGATTTGACCCGAAACTGAAAATAGTATAGGATTTGAGATAATAAGCGGTTCAACTATTACGTTTCGCGAGGATAATAAATGTCATGACCAATGATGAAATGGAAAAAGTGTTGAGCAACTTTCCGGATTCGTTCGCGGTGAAGGTGAAGTCTGTTTTTGAGTTTTTAAAAAACGCCGAAAGAAAAGGCTGTACGTATCTGTTGAACTGGCCGGACGCGATTTTCAAATACAGCATTACGGATATCGCTCGTTCGGCTGACTGCAGCACTTCAACACTCGTTCATTTTGCGAGAAAGCTCGGTTACGAATCTTACAGAGATATGAAACTGAACCTCATACGTGAAATGAGCAGAGCCCCGAATTATAATCCTTACGAGGCCATTTCGGAACATGACAATGCGAGAGATATCGCCGCGAAAGTAATAGGATCGTCGATAAAATCGTTGGAAAGCACACTCAATAACCTTGACGCTAAACCATTGGAAAAAGCTACGGAATATTTGTTAGGCGCGAAAAAAATGTTGTTCGTAGGCGCGGGGGATAGTTTTCTTGTGGCCTTTTCGGGAGGATATAAATTTTCGAGAGCCGGTTATTACAGCGTCGCATATGAGGCTTTGGATTCGCAGTTAGTTTTTTTATCCAGTATGGAAAATGAAGACGTTCTTGTCGTGGTGTCGCATTCAGGTAAAACAAAATCCTTGATAGAGGTGATAAAACTCGCTAACGGCCGGGGGATACGAGTGATTACGATAGGCAATTACCCCTCTTCGCCAATCGCGAAAAGAAGCGATGTTATGCTTTCGACCGCCGCTTTCGATCCTTTCATTCATGGAGAATCGATATCGAAACGGGTCACCGAGTTTTGTATCATGGATACGCTGTTTATGTGCGTTTACCAGAAGCATAAAAAACAAATCGACGCCAAATGGGATAAATCTCAAAAAATACTGATGCTTAACAAGTTGTCATAAAACCGGTTTCGTCATGCGTATTTTTTTAATTGGTTCGGATATCGGCACATCGGGGACGAAGTCATCGATAGTTGACCTGAAGGGGAATGTGCTGGCCCAAGCGTTTGAAGGATATCCATTGTACACTCCTCGCGCCGGATGGGCGGAACAAAACGCGGAGGATTGGGAAAACGCCGTTTATAAAACCATTAGGTCCGTTGTAAGACAGTCGGGAGTTTCAGCGCGAGAAATTGCCGGAATTTGCGTCAGCGGGTTGTTCGCGGGTTGCGGGGTTCCCGTGGATGATAATTTCAATCCGGTCAGGAACGCGATAATCTGGATGGACCGGCGCGCTACGGCACAGGCCGATCATATCGAAAGAACGATCGGCGGCAAACGTCTTTTCGCTTTGACTGGTAACGGAAATGATGCGTATTTTGGCTTCAATAAAATTCTGTGGATTCGCGATAACGAACCGGACATTTTCACAAAAATAGCGCTTTTTCTTCCCTCCAATTCATATATTGTTTACCGGCTTACGGGAGAGGTAATAATAGATTATACCTCGGCGGCAAATATCGGAGGTATTTACGATCTGAGGCGTAACCGATGGGCATTCGATATGATGAACGAAATGGGGATAGATCGTAATTTGATGCCCGAAAATTTTCTTGAACCCGTTCAAATTGCCGGTACATTGACACGAGACGCGGCGCGAAAGCTGGATTTGAGCCCGGGGATTCCTGTCTGCGCCGGGTGTACCGATTGCTTGGCTTCAAGTATTTCGGCGGGGGCCATTGATGTCGGAACGCAGATTGCCGTTATCGGCACTTCGATAAATTGGAGCGTCCTGCACGATAAATTTCCGCCAGTGCCTGAACTGGTAACCATGCCTTACGCTATAGCGCCCAAACGCGTTTATTACACTTATGGCGGAGTGACGGCAGCCGGCGCTCTGACAAAATGGTTTCGGGAAATAATCGCTCCGTATTCAATGTCATCGGACGAAATAGTGCCGACATCTTTTCAAATGCTCGAAGAAGAAGCGGAAAAAATACCCGTCGGCAGTGACGGGCTTTTGATTTTGCCATATTTTATGGGCGAGAGAAGCCCGATTTGGGATTCGAATGCGCGCGGCCTGGTAATCGGACTATCCTTGCATCACACGCGCGCTAATATATACCGCGCTATTTTAGAAGCATCCGCTTTTGCCGTAAAGCATATCATGGAGGTATCGGATCTGTTCAAAGGAGAAAATAAAGAGTGCGTCGTTTCCGGAGGCGCAGTTCATTCCAAATTATGGATGCAAATTATATCGGACGTGACCGGATTTACTTTGAAAACCGTATCCGGCGATATGCAGGCGCCGGTTGGCGATGCTTTAATAGCGGGAGTAGCGGCCGGTGTTATAGATAGTTTCGGCGTTATTGACAGTTGGCGAAAATATGGCGCCGCTTTCGTTCCAGATTTGGACACGCACAAAAAATACGCGGAAATATTTGAATACTATAAGGAATTATATGAAAATACAAAGAATTGCATGCATTTTCTGGCGTCAATTTGCAGATGACCGCCGCCACGTTCCCGGCTTCGATCTCCGCGAGCATGGCGTTCCAGCTCTTGCGGTCAAAGGTCGTGCCGGAGATTCCGTCGTCGGTGAAATGCGACAGGTTCTTGAAGCCGCTCTTTGCGGCGTAGTCCTCGAGGATTTTCTTCTGGTTGGTTATGCTGTTGGATTCGCCCTGAAGCTCATCGTCTCGGCTGAGACGTTCGTATAGCGCGGTAATTTTAACGCTGCCGGCCTGCTTGCAGTAAGTACATGATACCATTGCCGGGAAATTTTGGCCGCCTTCTCTATGAAATTATTTAGTCGTCGCTGAAAAAGCCTCTATAGCCGGGCTAATTGTACAAAAAAAATTTCTGCCGCAATTTCACCCGAAATCTTAACCAATACAGCGCTCCTGAGAGAAGAGACAAAAAA